>JAYUHN010000235.1:0-5027 GCA_043766965.1 Ramlibacter sp.
CCGCCAGTACCTCGTCATGGTCGACCTGTCCGAGAGCGCGGGCGGCGACGCCGGCAATCTGTCCGAGATCGAGGCATTGATCGCGCAGTCGGCCAAGGCCCGCCACAACCTCATGGTGACGGCCGTTTACTGGCGCATCAACGACCACGTGATGCTGGGGCGGGCTGACAAGCGCCGTCCGGCGCGGCACACCGATTCGCAGCCGATGCCGCTGGATTCGCAGCCCGCGCCGCTGCATTCGGCGCCGCAGCCGCTGACCGTGCCGCCCACGGCCCGGGGCGCGGCCTATGAGCCGATCCAGGCCGACGAGGTCGAGGCATTCAAGCGCGCACTGGTGGCGGGCTCGCGGCCGGCGCCGCTGTCGGCAACGCCTGAACCGGGCAGGCCGCGCGAGGACGACGGCAAGGCGCACGGGCCGCGCAGTTTCACGCTGCTGACCGGCTACGAAGACACGGAGTTGCCGGAAGCCGACCCGAAATCGCCGATCCTGAGCGGCACGCAGTACGGCGAATTGCGCTGAGCGCGACCGGGACGCGTCAGCCCCGCAGCAGTTTTTCCTCCGCGCGTGCCAGCGATTCCGGCACGCCCGACAACACCAGCGCATCGCCGTCCCGCAGCACAGGCGGGCCGTCCAGCGGCACCGGCTGTCCACTGGCGCGCCGCAGGCTCGCGATCCGCACGCCGAGCGCGTCCAGCGCCACCAGCGGCAGGGGCTGGCCGATCGCGCTGGCGTCGGGCGGCAGCGTCACCGTCGACAGCCGCTCCTGTTCGCGCTCGTTGACAGTGTCGTCATCGGCGCCATGGAAGTAGCCGCGCAGCAGGCTGTAGCGGGCGTCGCGCTGGTCCTGCACGATCCGGATGACACGCCGCATCGGCACGCCCACCAGCGCCAACGCATGGCTAGCCAGCATCAGCGATGCTTCCAGCGTTTCGGGGACGACTTCGGTCGCGCCGGCGGCCTGCAGCTTCTCGAGCTCGTGATCGTCCAGCGTCCGGACAATGACCGGCACTTGCGGGGCGTGCGTGCGGCTGTGGCCGAGCACCTTGAACGCACCGTTGACGTCCAGGTAGGTGACGACGACGGCGCTGGCCCGCGCCAGGCCGGCAGCCATCAGCGCCTGTAGCCGCGCGGCGTCTCCGAAGACGACCGAATCGCCGGCCGCCGCGGCCTGCCGGACCCGGTCCGGATCGAGATCGAGCGCGAGATAGGGGATGCCTTCGCGTTCCAGCATCCGCGCCAGGTTCTGGCCGCAGCGGCCGTAGCCGCAGATGATCACATGCTTGCTGGCGTTGATCGACTTGCGGGCGATGGTCGTCATCTGCAGCGACTGCTGCAGCCACTCACCGGCCACCAGCTTCAGCACGATGCGGTTGCTGTACATGATGATGAATGGCGTCGCGACCATCGACAGCACCATGCTGGCGAGGATCGGATTCAGCAACGCCGGCGGCACCAGCGCGTGCTGCTGCCCCAGCGTCAGCAGCACGAAACCGAATTCTCCGGCCTGCGCCAGGTACAGGCCGGTGCGAAGCGACGTTCCCATCGACGCGCCCAGCACGCGGGCCGGAACCGTCACCAGCAGCAGCTTGAACAGCACCGGGATCGTCACCAGCAGCAGCACCAGTCCCCAGCGCTCGGCGACCAGCCGCCAGTCGAGCAGCATCCCGATGCTGATGAAAAACAGGCCCAGCAACACGTCGTGGAAGGGCCGGATGTCGGTCTCGACCTGGTGCTTGTATTCGGTTTCCGAAATCAACATCCCCGCGATGAAGGCGCCGAGCGCCAGCGACAGGCCTGCCAGCTCGGTCAGGTAGGCCAGGGCCAGTGTCACGAGCAGCAGGTTCAGGACGAACAGCTCCTCGCTCTTGCGGCGCGCGACGATCGTCAGCCACCAGCGCATCAGCCACTGGCCACCGGCCAGCAGCAGCGTGATCAGGGCGGCGGCCTTCAGCGCCGCGATGCCGAGCGCCATCAGCAGCCGGTCCGGCGGACTGCCCAGCGCGGGGATCAGGACCAGCAGCGGCACCACCGCCAGGTCTTGAAAGAGCAGCACGCCCATCACCCGCTTGCCGTGTTCGCTTTCCAGTTCCAGCCGCTCCGCCATCAGCTTGACCACGATCGCGGTGCTGCTCATCGCCAGCGCCCCGGACAAGGTCAGCGCGGTCTGCCAGCTGATTCGCCACAGGGTCGGCGCCAGCACGGCGAGGAACAGCGAGCCGAGTGTGGCCAGCAGCATGGTGAGCGCGACCTGGCACAGCCCGAGGCCGAACACGTGGCGGCGCATCGCCCGCAGCTTCGGCAGGTTGAATTCGAGGCCGATCACGAACATGAGGAACACCACCCCGAATTCGCCCAGGTGCCGCACGCCGTCGGCGCTGTTTCCGAGCGCGAGCGCGTTGGGACCGATGATCACGCCGACCACCAGGTACCCCAGCATCGGCGGCAGCTTCAGCGAGCGGCTGACGACCACGCCCAGCACGGCGGCCAGCAGGTAAAGCAGCGTGAGTTCCAGGCCCGACATGGCCCGATGCTAGCCTGCGTTGCAGGCCGGCCATAGAATCGAAGGATGATCACTCCGGCCGGCCTGGGAGACACGGTGCCCGAAGCGCAGGACAAGCCGTTCGACGCCGCACGGGCGCTGCGGCTGGCCCACGACACCTTCGAGATCGAGGCAGCGGCGGTGCTCGGGCTGAAGGCCCGGACCGACGGCGCCTTCGGGCGCGCCGTCCAGATGATGCTGAATGTCCGCGGCCGCGTGGTCGTGATGGGGATGGGCAAGAGCGGGCACATCGGGCGCAAGGTTGCCGCCACCCTGGCTTCCACCGGAACGGCGGCGATGTTCGTGCACGCGGCGGAGGCCAGCCATGGCGACCTCGGGATGATCAAGCCGGTCGATCTGCTGCTCGCGATTTCGAACGGCGGTGAAAGCGAAGAGATCACCGTCATCCTGCCGGTGCTCAAGCGCCTCGGCGTCCCGATGGTTGCAATGACCGGCAGCGTGTCTTCGACGCTTGCCAAACACGCGGACGTCGTGCTCGATTGCGGCGTCGAGAAGGAGGCGTGTCCGCTGAATCTGGCTCCCACCGCCAGCACGACGGCGCAGCTCGCACTCGGTGACGCGCTGGCGGTGGCGCTGCTAGACGCACGCGGCTTCCGCACCGAAGATTTTGCGCGCTCGCATCCGGGCGGCGCGCTCGGACGCAAGCTGCTCACGCACCTCAGCGATGTGATGCGCACTGGCGCGGCAGTGCCACGGGTCGGGCCCGCCACCGCGTTCCCTGTCTTGATGCGGGAGATGAGCGCCAAAGGCCTTGGCGCGTCCGCGGTGGTCGATGACGAGGATCGCGTGCTCGGCATCTTTACCGACGGCGACCTGCGCCGGCTGGTGGAAAAGGGCGTCGACCTGCGGGCCGTCACCGCGCGCGAAGTGATGTTTCCCGTGCCCCGCACGATCCGCGACGACGCGCTTGCCGTCGAGGCCGCGGAGTTGATGGAAAAACACCGCATCACCAGCGTGCTGGTCGTCAATGCGCAAGGGCGGCTGTGCGGCGCCGTCAACAGCAACGACCTGATGCGCGCCAAGGTCATCTAAATGCCGGCGCTCAACTTTGCTCCTGAGCTGCTGCTCCAGGCCCAGGGGATGCGGGTTGCATTTTTCGACGTCGACGGCGTGCTTACGGATGGGGGCCTGTACTGGTCCGAGCAGGGCGAGAGCCTGAAGCGCTTCCACACGCTCGACGGCCTCGGGCTGAAGCTGTTGCAGCGCGCCGGCATCACGCCGGCAGTGATCACCGGGCGCGATTCGGCGCCGCTGCGAAGCCGGCTGGCGGCGCTGGGCATCGAGCACGTGCACTACGGCACCGAAGACAAGCTGCCGGCGGCGCAGGCCACCTTGTCCGCGCTGGGGCTGGACTGGGCGCAGGCGGCGGCCATTGGCGACGACTGGCCCGACCTGCCGGTGCTGCGGCGGTGCGCCTTCGCAGCCGCGCCGTCCAATGCGCATGCGGAGGTGCGCGCCTTCGCTCGCCATGTCACTGCGGCCGCCGGAGGACAAGGTGCGGCGCGCGAGTTCTGCGATCTGCTGCTGGTCGCAAGCGGACGCTATGCGTCGCTGCTGGAGACGTACGCTTGAGTGCGGTGCTGCCGCTGTCGCCTTCGCGCCGGGCCGGTGTCGTGGCCCGGGGCGCCTGGGAACAGGTCTCGATCTACCTGCCGATCATCCTGATGGGGCTGATGGCGCTGGGCACCTACTGGCTGGCGCGCAATACGCCCGTGTTCAGCCTGCCCGAACCGCCGCGTCCGGCACGGCACGATCCGGATTACTACATGCGCGGGTTCTCCCTGAAGACCTTCGACGCCGCCGGCCGACTCAAGAGCGAGGTGCTCGGCACGGAGGCGCGTCATTTTCCGGACACCGACACGCTCGAAATCGACCAGCCCCGGATCCGCTCGTACAACGAGAAAGGCGAACTCACCCTGGCGACGGCCATCCGGGCGCTGTCCAACGCGGACGGCTCCGAAGTGGAACTGCTTGGCGATGCGGTGGTCACGCGCTCACCGACGCCGGAAACAGCCGGCCGGCCGGCGCCGTTGCTCGAGTTCCGGGGCGAGTTCCTGCACGCCTTCCTGGCCACCGAGCGGGTGACGTCGCACAAGCCGGTGACCCTGGTGCACGGCCGCGACCGCTTCACCGCGGACCGCATGGATTTCGACAACGTGACGCGGGTCATGGAGCTGACGGGACGGGTGCGCGGCGTGCTCGTTCCCGCCGCCGCTCGCTGAGCGGCCGGAAGCACGCTGCATGGCGCAACTTGTTTTCATCACCGGCGCCTCGAGCGGGATCGGGCGCGCGCTGGCGGAACGCTATTACCGTGCAGGGTGGAGCCTTGCGCTTGTCGCCAGGCGCAGTGGCGAGATCGAACGCTGGACCCGCGAGCAACGGCTGGATCCGATGCGGTATGCGGTGTACGGGGCCGATGTCTCCATCACCGACAGCATCGTGGCTGCGGGGCAGGCCTGTATCGCA
>JAYUHN010000236.1:0-5018 GCA_043766965.1 Ramlibacter sp.
GCCGACGGGTTTGCTTCAGCGGGTTCCAAGCTCGCGCGACCCGCTCAGCGCCGCGTCCTCCGCCCGGATTCGAATCGTCAGCACGGCGGCGTTCGCAAGCGAGAACGCCAGCGCGTACCAAGGCAATCCAAGGCAGAGCGGAAGCACCGCGATTTCGCCGACAACGACAACGTAATTGGGATGTGACAGCAATCGGTAAGGCCCGTTGACGACCAGCGGCAGGCCCGGTTGCACGATGATGCGGGTGGTCCAGCGCGGGCCCAGTGTCACCAACACCCAGACACGCAGTACCTGAAGCAGAATGAAGATCACCAACCAGACGGTGCCGACCGGTTGTTGCCAGCCGAGCAGCCAGAGACCGGCCAGCCACGCGGCATGCAGCAGGACGATCAACGGGTAATGGCCAGGCGCGATTTCAACCGCCCCCTTGCTCATCAGCGCCCTGGTATTGCGGCGAGCCAGCCAGAGTTCGGCCAGCCGCTCCAGCGTGACCACTGCCAGCAGCAGCGCGGCAGGCGTCATGCGACTTTCCTGAGGGAGACGCAACTCGTGGTGAATCCTGGACCCATGGCGGTCAGCAGCGTGCGCGCAGGCAGCCCGGCCTGGATGACCCGCTCCAGCACGAACAAGGCAGTGGGCGCCGACATATTGCTGTACTCGGCCAGAATGTCACGCTCATGGTCCAGACTCCCGGGCGCAAGCGAAAACGCGTGTTCCAGGGCACTGACCACCTTCTTACCTCCGGGATGAAAGGCGAATCGGTCGATATCCTCCAGAGTCAGGCCTGCACGCGAAAGAATGCCTTGAACGGCCGGCGCCATATTCGCTTCGGCAAAGGGGGGAATGGCCCGATCGAAGATGACGCCCAGACCGAGCGGATCGACTGACCAACCCATGATGTCCAGGGTCCCGGGCCAAGTGTGTTGGCCACTCATTTCGATTGCAGCAATACCGCTTTCACCGGTCCGCAAAACGCAAGCCGCGGCGCCGTCGCCGAACAACGCTGTCGCGACGATATTGGCCTTGGTCAACTCATCGAGCCGGAACGACAGTGTGCACAGTTCAACGGCAACGAGCAGCACGACACTGCCCGGGCGGGACTGCGCAAGGCGCGACGCGATCGAAAGTCCCGTGACACCACCGGCGCAGCCCAGCCCGAACACCGGCACACGCTCGACGTCGGCACGGAAGCCCATCTGATCGGCGGCGCGGGCTTCGAGGCTGGGCGTGGCAATCCCCGTGGACGAGACCGTGACGACGGCATCCACTTCGGCAGCGCAAAGGCCTGCGGAAGCGAGCGCCTTCGAAGCTGCATCGATGAACAACCGGACCGCGCCATCCAGGTACGCCTGATTGCGCTCAGGCCACCCCAGTGGCTTGAAATACCACTCCAGGGGACGGACTGCATAGCGCCTCAAGATCCCGGAGGTTTCGAAAACGCGTGACAGCGCTTTGAAAGCACCGAAGCGTGAGGCAAAGCCCTCGCTTGCAGCAGCAGCGACCTCATGTTGTTCCAGGCAAAAAGGAGGGACTGCAGTTCCAACCGATAGCAGCTTGGCGAATTCAGGCATCAAACCATTCAAATTGATGGCTGAGCCAGCCATTGAGTGCCCCCCGCGCTGTGTTGCCAGCTGCCGGAAACCGTGCCCTCTTGCGGATAGCAACAGCACATCAGAAAATAGCCCATCTTTTCCGCTTTCAGGACATCTGATTGTAGGCATTGGGCGCGTGTTGACATCACAAAGGGCGCTTCCGCCGACGTGTGTGACCAACTGCGAGCGCGCCTGCCACTTGATGAAAGATGGCACTACTTTTTGGGCTTCCCCGATTCTCCGGACACATTCAATGACCTGATGTGTTCAGGAGAGCGATTATCGATGGCCAGTAGTTCAGCGCGGCGTCTTCGGCTTGTGAACCTCCAGCGCTTTATTGTTCAGACCAGCATCCAGCATCTTCAGTCTGATCTCCTCGATCGCATGGGAAGGCTCCAGACCTTTCGGGCACACCTCTGCGCAGTTCATGATGGTCCGGCAGCGGAAGAGCCGATACGCCCCACTCAGATTCTCTAGCCGCGCAGGGGTGGCTTGGTCGCGGCTGTCGACAATGAACCGGTAGGCCTGCAGCAGCCCCGCGGGCCCAACGAACTTGTCCGGATTCCACCAATAGGAGGGGCACTGGCTGCTGCAAGAACCACAGAGGATGCACTCGTACGATCCATTCAGGGCATCCCGTTGCTCCGGGGACTGGAGCCTCTCCTTTTCAAGCGGCTGATCGAAGTTCTCCAGGCAGGGGTTGACCGAGTGGTACTGCCTGAAAAAGTTGGTCATGTCCACGACCAGATCCCGAATGATGGGAAATCCAGGCAAGGGTCGCAGGACAACCGGTTGCTTGAGATCGCGCGCACGCGTGATGCAGGCGAGCCCATTGCGTCCGTTGATGTTCATTGCATCCGAGCCGCACACCTCTTCACGACACGATTTTCGCAGCGTCAGCGTGGGGTCTTGCTGCTTCAGGCGCAGGATCACATCAAGGAGCATGTGTTCGCCGGCAACCAGGTCGATCTCGTAGTCCTGCATGTAGGGCCTGGAGTTTTCATCCGGGTTGTACCGGGAGATGGACAGTTTCACGCTGAGACCTGAAACTAGGGCGAAAGCCAGGCTCCAGGCACGAACAGGACAGTCGTGGCCCAGCCGGCAAGACCCAGCAGCACTGCTGCAAGTAAAACCAGCAAGGCTCGGCGCAGCAGGGCTGGTCTCGCGTAATCGAGGAACACGTCTCGAAGCCCGACCCACATATGGCAGCAGAGTCCGAGGAAAAACAGAGCCGAACATGCGCTGACGATGGGACTATGGACCCACGCGCTCCACTCCAAGAATGTTGAGCGCGGGTGAACGGCAAGCGACGTGACCGCGATAAGCATGAACACCAGCATGTACACCGCGCTGGCACGCTGGACGACCCATCCGGTGAGGGCGGTGAATCTTGGCGTCACCACAACAAAAGACGACGGCCGGCACCTTCACCGGCACAGAACCGAACAACGTCAACGCGCGCGCGACTCTTGCTCGCTACGCAACGACATCGCAAGGATGTAAAGCGCAGCGGGAACTCCCGCCGCCAGAACCACGCCGGAGACTCTGTGGCCAATGGACGTGACGGCACCCGCCAGCATCGTGATCTGCAGTGGGTTGAGAAAGACGGGACGCGGTCGAACTGGCATTCAAAACAGGTATGCCGCGAAGCGCCGTGCAATGTTGCGCGGCGTTCGCCGATTGCCAGATAACGGATAACCGGCGCGACATGCACGTGATCCAGCATTGACAAGTCTGACGCGGATGCCATACCGTGGCGGACCGATCCAATCCCGCAAGGTTCGCAATGTCTGATGATAAAAGCCGTCCTTCGAACCCTGCAGAGCTTCGGGAGCGCGCCCTATCCCGGTGGGACAATGAAGGCGGTGCCGGGCCGGATGGCCCGCAGGAAGCGCCGATCGGCGCGCCCGACGCGCCCGCCGCGCCGCTGTTGGGCAATGCCGAACTCGTTCAGCTCCAGGTGCGCGTCATCGCGCTGGAGAATCTGATGCTCGCGCTACTGTCCGAGGCCGCCGAGCAACAAATCGAGCTGGTGCACGAAATGGCAGCGTGCATCTCGCCCAGGCCGGGCTTCACTGCGCATCCGCTGACGCTCCACGCGGCCGCGCAGATGATTCACCTGGTCAGGCGCGCCGGCCATTTCCGGGGGTTGCGACCCATAGCCCCGTCAATCCGTAATCCTCTCCAGCCAGGATCAGATGGCGGGCTGAGCGACCATGCTACCGGCTGACCCAGGTGCGCCGCAGGTGATCGCCCCCGAGAACTGCTGATGATTCTGCTGGCCGAGTCGGCCGATCGGCAGCTCGACTTGGCGCGCGACGGCTTGGCCGTCGCGCTAATGCCGAAGAATCGTCGATAAGAAATGCACGTGGCTGATGTCGCTGTCAGTCGCATGGATGTGTTGGCGACTCAGACTGGCAGCTACGCAAATGTGGGTCATCGCACTCGTGCTCGCGCTCCCGTGCCGCTTCGGTGCGTGCGTACGCGTTCTCCGCTGCGGGGGGCCCAGGCGCGAGGGCGTTGGGCTCCGTTGGGACGCGCACACCTCGTTGGGACGCGCACACCTATTTGCTTCGTGTCAACGCCTTTCCGGAATGGACAACGATCGCCGGCTCGCCCGGGTGATGGTCGTGCTGTTCAATCGAGTACATGGTGTTGTCGGCGTTGCTGCCTTTCTCGTGGACACCCGTCACTGTGCCGTGGCCGATGGCGCTGCGATAGTGCCAGGTCACTTTGGTGCCGACCGGGATCGTCTCGAACGCAGCTTTCTTCGTTGCAGTCATGATGCTTCTCCTGCTGTTTGGATGGGCAAGACACGAACCTGAACAGTCGACTCTTGCGTAGGGTGGCATTGACAGGCAAACGTCGTGCCCGGTCACGTTTGGCGTCACTTTGAACGTCCCGATCAGCTGGGTGACGCCGTGGAAGTCAGTAGTTCGAAGAACACCTCGATCAGCCGCGTCGAGTGACCGACCGTCACCACTTACAGTGGGTTTCGTCCGCATTCAGCGGCTTTGCGGATGAAGCCGCGGGGCGCGGCGCGCCAATGTTGATGCCCTGCTTCGACGCCACGGCGTTTCAGCCGGCAACGAGCTTGCGGACGCTTCGCCGCAACACGGGGAGGAGTTCATCGTCGAACCATGGATTGGCCATGAACCAGGCGACGTTGCGTGGCGAAGGATGCGGCAGCGGGATGATCCCTGGCGCGTGCGCGCGCCAGTCTCGCGTCGTCGCCGTCACCGATGCATGACCCCTGCCGCGCAGGCAATGGGTTTGCGCGTACTGGCCGACGAGCAAGGTGAGCTCGATTTGCGGCAGCTTGGCGAGCAGGCGGTCCAGCCACAGCTCTGCGCATTCGCGTCGTGGCGGCAAGTCGCCGCTCGCAGCACGCCCCGGGTAGCAGTAACCCATCGGCAAGATCGCGAT
>JAYUHN010000237.1:0-1828 GCA_043766965.1 Ramlibacter sp.
TGTGATGATGGCCTGGTCGCCGTAGAAACCGCAGGCGGTCTGCGTGATGGGGTCGAGCGGCCGCCCGAGTGACGCCCACGCCATGCCGTTGACCGTGTGCATGTGGCAGGAAGCAAGTACGTGGGGGTGCGCCATGTGGATGGCCGAGTGAAGCACGAAGCCGGCGCGGTTGACTGCCCAGCGCCCCTCCACGACCGTGCCATCATGATCGACCAACAGCAGGTCGGACACCTTCACGCGCCCGAAATCCATAGCGAAGGGGTTGGTCCAGAAGTGATCCGGCCGTTCCGGATCGCGCACCGTCACGTGACCGGCAAAACCGTATTCGTAGCGATGGCGAGCGAAGACGCGGCACACGGCCGCCAGCCTTTGCTTTCGATGCAGCCGCTCCTGTGCCGCCGTCTCGAAGACGGGCCGCTGCGGGAAGTACAGGCCTTCCTGCGTGGGTTGGTAGATGGAGCCGGTAGTTTCAGGAGCTGTCATGTCTTTTGCCTCGACGAATGTGGGAACTGCCCGTTTCAAAGTGCTGTGATCGTCGGCCAGAGGGCCTGCGGGCCTGCGGCAGCGACCTGCCGCCCAAGCCGTTCCTGCCAGAAGCTCTCGTTACCGAATTCCTCGCGCCAGGACCAGAGGCGGCGCGTGCAGTGATGCAGGTTGTGCTCATGGGTGAACCCCATCGCGCCGTGGACCTGGTGCGCGATTTCGGCACCCTTTCCGGCAGCTTCGCCGGTGCGCGACTTCGCCACCGCGACCGCGAAGCCGTCGGCTTCGCCGGTCGATGCTTCCACTGCCATGTCGGCGGCTGCGCCGGCTGCTGCCGAGTGTCCTGCCAGCAGGGCCAGCATGTGCTGCACCGCCTGGAACTTGCCGATCGGCTTGCCAAACTGCACGCGTTCGCTCGCGTACTGGAGTGAATAGGCGAGGATGCGCTCGAGCGCGCCAGCCATCTGCACGCTGCGCACCAGCGCCCCCTCGGCCCGCAGGCGTTCGATACCGCCGGGGAACAGGGCCATCGAAAGCAGCGGCGCGTCGGTCCAATGCATGTCGCATCGAGGTTCGCCGGCCAGGTTGCGCTGGACCGCGGTGACGCATCCGCCGGTTGCCACTACGCCGATGACCGGCCCGCTTTCGGCGTGCCCCACGACAACGGCATGGGCGCACGTGTTGGCCCAGGGCACCCGGACAGCTGAGCCGGATACACGGGCGCTCGCGCCCTCGATACGGATGGCCAGCGGTTCGCGGCCGGGGGGCACCACGGTAATCGGACCGCGCGGAACCTGCAGGCCCGCCGCGAGCAGCAGGCGTCCGGCAAGCATGGTTTCGCCCAGCGGCAGCGGCACGGCGTGGTAGGCGCAGCGGCGCAACACGGCCATGACGTCGTCAAACTCGAGAGCCGAGCCTTGCGCTTCTTCGGGGAGCAGCGCGCGCACCAGGCCAAGATCTTCCAGCCCGTCCCAGAGCACGGTCGGCCATTCGCCCTGTTCGGCCGCCACCAGCACGGCGCGCGTGCACTGTTCCTCGCACAGCCGGTCCACTGTGTCGAGCAGGTCGTTACGTATATCGCTCATCGCAGCCCCATTCCTTTGGCAATCATTCCCCGGAGGATTTCGCGCGTGCCGCCGCGAAGCGTGAACCCGGGCGCACGCAGCACGGTTTCGCCCAGCATTGCGTCGATACCGTCGGTGGCCGCCAGCCCGCGCTCGCCGACAAGAGCAGGCTCCAATGGATGCAGCAGGCGAACGATCTCCGGCACTTCACGCTCGAAAGTCGTTCCCATGTCCTTGAGCAAGGCGGCTTCGACCACCGGCTGCTCCCCACGCTCAAGCAT
>JAYUHN010000238.1:0-5000 GCA_043766965.1 Ramlibacter sp.
ACCAGGGCCACCACGGGTGTGATGATGAAGGCGCTGCCGGTCACGTACACCGGCAAATTGCCCAGCACCTGCACAAACTCAGGGGCCAGGCCGACCTCCTCCTGGGCCTCGCGCAAGGCGGTGGCGGCGGCATCCGCATCGTCGGCATCGACTTTGCCGCCAGGAAAGGCGATCTGCCCGGAATGCGTGGACAGATGGGCGGTGCGCTCGGTCAGCAAGACTGTGGGCCGCTCACGCATGACGATGGGCACCAGCACCGAGGCGTGCATGCTGGCGCGCTCAGCGTATTTCTTCTCTGCCAGCAGCTCAGGAGCCCAGACCGGCGGCTGCAGAAAGCGCAGGCGCAAGGCGTCTGGCCGCAATTGGCCGGGCGACACGGCCGGCAAATGCGAGTCCACCCCCAGGGCGACGTTGTTGCGCGGGTCGAAATTGGGCAACTTGGACAGCGGCGTGAAAGCGGGCAAGGGCTTGGCGGCGGGCACTTGAATTTACGGCGGATTGGACAGTCTGATTCCGCTGCTAAATCATTTGTGAACTAGGCGTGCCGACGAAGGCAGTGCTATAGCATGACTAGGAGGCGCAACAACGTTCACGAATGATTTAGAAATGGAATGAAAAATGAAAAAGCCGCCGCAGTCAACAGGCTGCAACGGCTTTTCGGAGCGTAGAAGCGGTGTTTTATGCCGCTGCGACTGCCGCACCAACTGCCGCAACGTTGGTGCGCTTGGCTGGCAGTTTTTCCTTGATGCGCGCCGACTTGCCGCTGCGGTCGCGCAGGTAGTACAGCTTGGCGCGGCGCACGTCACCGCGGCGCTTCACTTCGATGCTGGCGATCAGCGGGCTGTAACTTTGGAAGGTACGTTCCACGCCTTCGCCGTTGGAGATCTTGCGCACGATGAAGCTGCTGTTCAGGCCGCGATTGCGCTTGGCGATGACCACGCCTTCGTAGGCCTGCACGCGCTTGCGCGTGCCTTCGACCACGTTGACGCTGACGATCACCGTGTCGCCGGGAGCGAATTCGGGGATCTTCTTGCCGAGGCGAGCGATTTCTTCCTGCTCAAGGGTTTCGATGAGATTCATGCTGTCCTCATTGATCGTGCCCGCGCTACGCTAGGGACGGCTTTGAATCCTGGCTCGAAGCGTGGATTCAGGGGCGCCTTGCGCAAAAACTGCGAAAGACTGGCCGTGGCCGGGCAGAGGATCGAAAAGCCTTTGATTATAAACGTTTTATCGGGGCCGGGACAAGAAGGCCTCGTCGTCCCGCGAGAGCCGGCCGGCCGCCCGTGCGGCGTCGATCAGGTCGGGGCGGTTGCGCGCCGTGATCAGCAGCCGCTGCCCGCGCCGCCACTGTTCGATCTGTGCATGGTGACCGGACATCAGTTCGGCCGGAACGCGCGTGCCGTCCCACTCTTCCGGCCGGGTGTAATGCGGGCAATCGAGCAGGCCATCCAGAGCCGGATGGAAACTGTCCGCCGCGTGGCTGCCCTCGTCGTTCAGCACGCCGGGCTGCAGCCGCGCCACCGCATCGAGCAGCGCCATCGCGGCGATCTCGCCGCCGGAAAGCACGAAATCCCCGAGGCTGGCCTGGACGTCGACGTGGGCGTCGATGAAGCGCTGGTCCACGCCTTCATAGCGGCCGCAGACCAGCACCGCACCTGCGCTGGCCGACCAGCGCTCGACGCCGGCGTGATCCAGCCGCTCGCCGACCGGAGAGAACAGGACCACCGGCGCTGCCGCCTCGGCCGGGGCTGAACTGCTCGACGCCTTGCGATCGGCCCGGATCGCATCCAGGCACTTCATCAGGGGCTCGGCCATCATCACCATTCCGGGACCGCCGCCGAACGGCCGGTCATCGACCCGGCGGTAGTTTCCATCCGCGAAATCGCGCGGGTTCCACAGGCGCACGTCGACCAGCCTGGTTTCGTAGGCACGACGGGTCACCCCCGCGGCCAGGAAGGGCGCGAACAGTTCGGGAAACAGGGTGATGACGTCGAAGCGCAGAACAGCCTCCGGAAAGTTTGGGGGACAAAGCTCAAGGTCCGTCCCGCAATGTCTCAGTAATCGCTCTGCCAGTCCACCGTGATCCGCTTGCCCGGGAGATCGACCGCATCGACATAGGCGGCCACGAAGGGAATCATCCGTTCAAGCGTCTTGCCTTCGGCCTGGTATTCCAGCACCAGCACCGTCTGCGGGCCGGTGGAGAGCAGTTCTTTCACGGTGCCCAGCGCCACGCCTTCGCGATTGGCGACGTTCAGGCCGATCAGGTCGACCCAGTAGTACTCGTCGGCGCCGGCGGTTGGAAAGCTTGAACGCGGGACGAACACGCGAGCGCCGCGCAGCGCCTCCGCGCCGTTACGGTCATCGATGTCGTGGGCGCTCGCGACGACAACTCCGGAATGGTCCCTGGCTTCCCGGATCCGCAGCAGCAGCGTGTCGGAAAAGGTCTTCGGACCCCGTTCCGCCGGCTGCAGGAACCACCGCTTGGAAGAAAACAGAGCCTCTGGATCGGCGCTGTGGGACAGGACCTTGAACCAGCCCTTGAGGCCCCAGGCATCGGCGATGCGACCGACTTCGACCGCATCCGCCGGAAGGTCGGCGGGCTCCACACCCGCCGGCAGCGCGGCGGCCAGGCGGCCGGGCGCAGCCATTGGCGCGATCAGGCTGCGGCGGGAGCGGCCGCCGGGGTCGCGGCGGCGGCCTGGCGAACCAGCCGTTCGACGGTGGGAGACGGCTGCGCGCCCACGCCGCGCCAATACGTCAGGCGGTCCTGGGCGATGCGAATGCTCTCTTCGTTGTCCTTGGCGATCGGGTTATAAAAACCGATACGCTCGATGAAACGGCCATCACGGCGGGTACGCTTGTCGGCCACGACGATATTGAAAAACGGACGGGCCTTGGCCCCGCCACGGGAGAGTCGAATGACGACCATGATTTATCCTTCGGGTAAGGTATGTCGAGCAGCATCTCGGGGCAGGCACCCTGCAACCACGGTGACTGCCTTTTGCCGCAACCGGCCAGCGACACGCTGAAAAGCTTTCCATTATATCTTTTTCAGGTTTTATGCCCCACATCCGAGCCAGCCGCGACGAAGACATCCCCGCCATGACCGCTATCTACGCCCACCACGTGCTCAACGGGACGGGGACGTTCGAAACCGCCCCGCCGACCCTGCAGGACATGGCGGCCCGACGCGCGGACGTGCTGGCGAGGGAACTGCCCTACCTGGTGGCGGAAAAAGACGGCCAGATCCTCGGGTTTGCCTATTGCAACTGGTTCAAGCCGCGGCCGGCCTACCGGTATTCGGCGGAGGATTCGATCTACATGGCGGATGGCGCGCGCGGCCAGGGCGCCGGCAAGCAGCTGCTGGCGGCGCTGGCGGCAGCGGCCGAAACGGCCGGCGTCCGCAAGCTGATCGCGGTCATCGGCGACTCCGCCAACCAGGGCTCGGTGCGGGTGCACGAAGCCGTCGGCTTCACGCCGGTCGGCGTGCTCAAGTCGTGCGGCTGGAAGTTCGGGAAATGGCTCGACGTCGTGCTGATGGAAAAGGCGCTGGGCCTGGGCGACAGCACCTCGCCCGAACTGCCTGCCCGATGAAAAACAAGACCCTGGCCGCCTGGCTGGCCTTCATCGGCGGTCCGCTCGGGTTGCACCGCTTCTACCTGCACGGCAAGGGCGACCTGCTGGGCTGGCTGCTGCCGATCCCGACCGCGCTGGGCCTGTACGGCATCCAACGCATCGAGCGCTACGGCCTGGACGACCAGTGGAGCTGGGTGCTGGTGCCGATGCTGGGTTTCACCTTCGCCGGCTGCGCGCTCATGGCCATCATCTACGGCCTGATGACCCGGGAGAAATGGAACGCCCGTTTCAACCCGTCAGGCGGCGTCGAAGCGGCAGCCGGCGGAACCAACTGGTTCACGATCGCCGCAGTGGTGGCCGCCCTGATGGTCGGCACCGGCGTGTTGATGGCCAGCATCGTCTTCAGCTTCCAGATGTACTTCGAATACCAGGTCGAAGAGGCCCGCAAGATTTCCCAGTAGGGAGCGGTCGTCGCCGTGGGTCCGGGCTTGCATGGCGAACACGCGCGCGCATGGCCTCATGCGAACACGGCATCGCGACTGCGGCGCGGCCGCCACATCGGCACTGGCCGCAACGACCGGCCTGCGCTAGATTGGTGTGTCCATCCCCCCCACCAGGAGCACAGCATGGACACGGCCCACAAGGCTGACGACGACAGCGGCATCACCTTGCGCGCGCTGGAACCAGCCGACGCGCACGAAGTGTCCGCCCTCACCGGCGCACCCGGAACGTTCGAGGGCACGCTGCAGTTGCCCGACATGCCGGTTGCAACCCGGCTCGAATGGCTGCAGAAGCTCGAGCCGCACAGCTGCCGGCTGGTCGCGGTGGCGCAGGGGCAGATCGTCGGCTCCGCCGGGCTGCATCAGGCCGGGATGAGCCTGCGCCGGGCGCATGTGCGCATGCTGGGCATCGGCATCGCCGCCGGCTGGCAAGGCAAAGGTGTCGGGCGGTTGCTGATCACGCGCCTGCTCGATTGGGCGGACCAGTGGGCCGGCGTGCTGCGCATCGAACTGACCGTGCACCAGGACAACGAACGCGCCATCTCGCTTTACGCCAGCATGGGTTTCGTCGAAGAAGGGCGACACCGTGCCTATGCGCTGAAGGACGGCCGCTATGTCGATGCCCTGTGCATGGCCCGCCTGCACCCGAACCCGCCCCGGTTGGCTGGATAGGGCATCCCGGACAGCGCGCGGGTCCGCGCCGTGCTTGTCATCCCGGGGGTGGTTGAAGGACTGTCATCCCGGGCTTCGACCCGGGATCCATGTCTGCCTGCGAGCTGTGTCCGGCTGCGGCGCCCGACCCATGCGCCCCATCGGCCGCAGCCGCCGGTCGCTGCGCGACGACCCTGCGCTGCTCGGCGACGTCAAACGGCCGCCGTGCCGCACGCGCCGGCCACCGCGAGATGACAGCTGTTGGCTCGCGGA
>JAYUHN010000239.1:0-13149 GCA_043766965.1 Ramlibacter sp.
CGCCTTGGGGCCGTCCACCCTGAATTGTTCGTGTCGGTGCGCAATGCTCACTTGCAGCGCAACCTCTATGGTGCGAAGGTGTTCGTCCATGGAACCGCAAAGATGCGCGAGCCGTGCATTGTTCGGTGGCGAAAAAGTATGTCTGAGAATCAAGCTGATAATTCCGGGGAGAAATCCCAATGATAGGCAACAAACCAGGCTCCAGATGATCGGCAGGCTGAACGGAACGCTGGCGGACAAGAACCCGCCGCAGCTGCTGGTGGACTGCGGCGGCGTCGGTTACGAGGTCCATGTGCCCATGAGCACCTTCTACAACCTCCCGGCGGTGGGGGAGAAGGTGTCGCTGCTGACGCACTTGGTGGTGCGCGAGGACGCGCAGATCCTGTACGGCTTCGGCTCCGCCGGCGAACGGGAGGCGTTCCGGCAGTTGATCAAGATCTCGGGGGTCGGTCCGCGCACCGCGCTGTCGGTGCTGAGCGGCATGAGCGTCGGCGACATCGCCCAGGCGGTCACGGCGCAGGACGCCGGCCGACTGGTCAAGGTGCCCGGCATCGGCAAGAAAACCGCCGAGCGGCTGCTGCTGGAATTGAAGGGCAAGCTGGGGGCCGACATCGGATCCGGCAAGCCCGGCGCCGCATCCGATGCACAGACCGACATCCTGCAGGCACTGGTGGCGCTGGGCTACAGCGACAAGGAAGCATCGGCATCGGTCAAGGTGCTGCCCAGGGACGTGGGCGTGAGCGACGGCATCAAGCTGGCGCTGAAGGCGCTGGCCAGGTAGAAAATGACGATTCAGACCGACGACTTCGACATGGCGCCGTCCAAGCGGGTCATTTCCGCCGCGCCGGCGTCGCCGGCCGAAGAAGCGATCGAGCGCGCGCTGCGGCCCAAGCTGTTCGACGACTATGTCGGCCAGGCCAAGACCCGCGAACAGCTGGAGATTTTTATCGGCGCCGCCCGCAAGCGCGGCGAGGCGCTGGACCACGTGCTGCTGTTCGGTCCGCCGGGGCTGGGAAAAACCACGCTGTCGCACATCATCGCGCACGAGCTGGGAGTGAACCTGCGGCAGACCTCTGGACCGGTTCTCGAGAAGCCGAAGGACCTGGCCGCGTTGTTGACGAATCTCGAGAAGAACGACGTGCTGTTCATCGACGAGATCCACCGCCTGTCCCCGGTCGTCGAGGAGATCCTGTACCCCGCGCTGGAGGACTACCAGATCGACATCATGATCGGCGAGGGACCGGCCGCGCGCTCGATCAAGCTCGACTTGCAGCCGTTCACGCTGGTTGGCGCAACCACCCGCGCCGGCATGCTGACGAACCCGCTGCGTGACCGCTTCGGCATCGTCGCCCGGCTCGAGTTCTACACCCCGGAAGAACTGGCGCGCATCGTCAGGCGCAGCGCGGGACTGTTGAAGGCACAGATGGACGACCAGGGCGGCCGCGAGATCGCCCAGCGGTCGCGTGGCACGCCGCGGATCGCGAACCGCCTGCTGCGGCGGGTGCGGGACTATGCCGACGTCAAGGGCACCGGAGTGATCACCCTGGACATCGCGAACAAGGCGCTGGCCATGCTCGATGTCGATCCGCAGGGCTTCGACGTGATGGACCGCAAGTTGCTGGAGGCGGTGATCCATCGCTTCGACGGCGGCCCGGTCGGGCTGGACAATATCGCGGCCAGCATCGGTGAAGAGCGCGACACGATCGAGGACGTGATCGAACCTTATCTGATCCAGCAGGGATTCCTGCAGCGCACGCCTCGCGGGAGGATCGCGACGCTAGCCGCCTACCGTCACCTCGGCGTGATGCCGCCCAAAAGCCCTGGCGAGCTGTTCGCGGAATCGCCGTCGTAGCCCGGCACGCCGGCGATGACACCCGGCGGCGGGCGTCCGGGTGCATTGCGTGCGATCAATATCTGCGCGACGTAATAAGTTGCCAGCACGAAGAACTGCGCCGTCGGAAACGGCAAAGCGAATTTGTTGGTGGCGAGCAGTGCGTCGCTCAGCATGAAGAAACAGGCGCCGACCGCCACGGCGAAGGAAGCCTCGTCACGCAGCACCGTCGCTCGACCGATTGCCTGCGCCGCCATCAGTGCGATCACGACGACATAGGCCGCCACCGCGACGCGCAACACCGGGCCCAGCCCCGGCCAGAGGAAGCCGTACATGGCGGCGCCGAGTCCCAGCGTCACCAGCGCGGCGCGCCGGCTCGGGAGCCATGGAACGCGCTGCTTGAACAACACGATGTAGCAGACGTGGGCCGACAGGAAAGACAGCAGGCCGGGCACGAAGTAACCCGGGACCATCAGGAAACAGTCGCCGACCAGTGACAGCGCCAGTGCACCGAGCAACAGGTGGTTCGACCGCATGGAGACATCGGATTCACGCACACGCAGCACCACGTAAAGCAGCGCGAGCAGCAAGACCATCGGCTTGAAGACGCGGTGCAGCAAGATCAGGGTGTCGGCGCCCGTGGCTGTCGCCAGCGCCGCGGCCTCGATCAGCAGCACTTCCATCAGCGTGATCCGGCCCTGGATCACCGCGCCTAGCGACCACACCGCGGCGACGAATGCCGCCAGCCAGACAGCTGATTGGTACAGCGGCATCTGGTCGACGTGCCACAGAAACAGGGCAGCGCATGGCAACAGCACCCCGAACTGCACGGCGGCGAACCAGGCGATGGGCCGTGTCAGGGGTGGATGGAAGTGCTTGACCCCGCCTGGATCGTATGCCGGCCTTGGAACCCGTTGCGCCAGGTCCAGTGGCCGCCATCCGGGTCGCTTGAACCAGACGCGCAGCTTGTTGGTCCAGTTGCGGGCGTGCCAGCTGTCCTGCGCCAGCGACCAGTAGACCTGCGCGTTCGACCAAAGGGGGTCCCAGCTGTTCAGCGGGCTGCGGGTGCCGTACACGCACTGCTCGCCTTCTTCCCGGAAGGTGCCGAACAGGCGATCCCAGACGATCAGCACGCCCCCGTAATTGCGATCGAGGTAGCCATCGTTGACTGCATGATGCACCCGGTGGTTCGAGGGCGAGCAGAACCAGCGGTCGAACCATCCGAGCTTTCCGACATGCTCGGTATGGACCCAGAACTGGTAGAGCAGGTCGATCAGCGCCACGGTGCCGAACACCAGCGGCGGCACGCCCGCAAGCGCCATGGGCAGGTAGAACACCCAGCCGACAATTGCGCCGGAACTGGTCTGCCGCAAGGCGGTGGACAGGTTGTAGTCCTGGCTTTGGTGGTGCACGACGTGCGCGGCCCAGAACAGCGCGCATTCGTGCCCGGCGCGGTGCAGCCAGTAGTAGCACAGGTCATAGAACACAAGCGCCAGCAGCCAGCCGTACCAGGTGTTCCAGAACGCCCGCGCCTGCTCGATCGGCGCCAGCGACACGGTGTCGTAGACGGCCGCGTAGATGCCAAGCCGCAGCAAGCGGGTGAAGACCTTGGTGGTTTCGCTCAGCATGCCAAGGCTCATGCTGCTGATCGCGTCGTTCAGCCGGTAGCTGTTGCGCCCGGTTTTCCAGCCCCACGCGTATTCGAGCGCGATCAGCAGCAGGAAGACTGGCGTCGCGACAACGATGATCTGGCCCGGGCTCATCGGGCCCTACGTCAGCGCGCCTCTGGCATCCACCCTGATGATGCGTTCCACCTTGCCGCTGCGCAGCCCGCCGGCGACGCCGACCATGGTGTCGTGCAGGTTCACCGTCGGGTCGCAGTGGCCCGGGATCAGCCACAGCGTCGCGCCGATGGCGGGCAGCCGCCAGCTGGAGCCGATGGAACGCAGGATGCCGTGTTCATCGCCGCCGTTGCAGTACTCCAGCTCCGGCTCGCCATCGAACGTATGGACCCTGGGCAGGCCCGAATCGATTGCATGGCTCTTGTGGCCGGCGTCGCAGACCGCATGGTCCTCTCCCGCGCTCATGACCTGTGTCTTGACGAACAAGGCGTGTTCGAACTGCGGCTGGGCCGGGTCGCGCTCGTTCTTTGCGTAGTCGTTGTCCATGAACAGGAATGACCCTGCCTGCACTTCGCCGAAGACGCCGCTGGAAGCTTCCAGCACCAGGCTACCGGTGCCGGCCCCGGTCACCAGTCCCACCGGAATGCCTTCCGCCTCGATCAGGTTGCGGGTGGTGGCAACCGCCTGCACGACACCGGCGATCGCGTCGCGGCGCTGCTGCGGGCTGCGCAGGTGCTGGGCTTTGCCGTGGTAGGCCTGCAGCCCGGCGAAGCGCAGGGCCGGATGCTTGCGGATTTCATGCGCCAGGTCCACCGCGGGCTGGCCGGGATTCGTGCCGCAGCGGCCATGGCCTACATCGATCTCCACGAACACGTCGATCACCGCCGGCACCCCGGTGGCACCGCGGCGGTCGTTCATCGCCTGCGCCAGCCGGGTAACACCTTCCGCGCTGTCCACCGCGATGGCCAGCTGCCCGTTCTCGGCCGCCAGCTGGTGCGCCAGCGACGCAACCCGCGCGAGCTTGTGCGGGGCCACGACTTCGTTGCTGATGTAGACGTTGTGCACGCCGCCGGCGACCATGGCTTCGGCTTCCGCCGTTTTCTGGACGCAGACCCCGACGGCGCCGGCCTGCATCTGCAGCTTCGCGAGGGTGGAACTCTTGTGCATCTTGGCGTGCGGCCGCCAGCGGATGTCCTGCTTCCTGGCGAATTCGGCCATCCGGCCCAGGTTCCGTTTCATTGCATCCAGATCGAGCACCAGCGCGGGGGTGTCGATGGCGTCGACTCCCTGGCCGACGAGGGCCCGCAACGATTCAGAAAGAGGTGTTTTCGTCGGCAGAATCATCATCGAGGTGCTGCGTGTCCGACCAGCCGACGAGGGTAAAGCCCTCCGGCGTCCAGAGCAGGCGGTTGATCGCGCCGTTGGGCAAGTCCCAGGTGCGGGGCGAATTCACCTCCTGCCCGGTTGCGACGCGGTAAAGCGCATCGAGGACGCCGCCGTGGGCGACCACGACGATCTGTTCGCCGGGGTGCCGGGCCGCCAGGTCCTGCATGGTCTCGGTGACACGGGCGCGCAGTTGCAGCAGCGATTCACCGCCGTCCGGTGGCGCCCACTCGGGCAGCCGCTTGCGCCAGTTTTGCGCGTGGTCCGGCCAGGCTTCGCGGATCTCTTCAAACGTCTTGCCTTCGAAGATGCCGAAGCTGCGCTCGCGCAAACCTTCGTTGGGGATGACGGGAATGCCGACCGCCTCCGCGATCGGCTGGGCGGTCTGGTGCGCCCGGCCGAGGTCGCTCGAATACACGGCGCTGATCTTTTCGTCCTTCAGGGCCTCGCCGACCCGGCCCGCCTGCCAGCGCCCGGTGTCATTGAGCTCGATGTCCTTCTGGCCCTGGATGCGCGCCGCGGCGTTCCACGAGGTTTCTCCGTGGCGGACGGCGATGATTCGGGTGGCTTCCACACGGCCATTTTATGGACCCGCCGCCCAAGGTCCAGAAATTCCGTTGCTAACTGTGTCGCCGGCGCAGAACGCGGCTACTTGACGACCTGGACATTGACGCGCCGCGGGCCTGCGGGAGGCGTGGGGAAGCCCTGCAATGCCGCGTCGAACATCGCCGGCAGCACGGCAGCGCTGTCGCCCCAGGGTCCGTCGTTGCCGGCATGGGTCTCGTAAACGACCTGGTTGGAAGGCAGTTCGCGCACCACCACCCCGACTTCGCGCTGGTACCAGGGGCGCTCCATGCGGTAGAACGGCCCGCCAAAACCAACCCCGAAGCCGCGCCCGCCGAACCCCAGGCCCCAGCGGCCCCAGCCACCGCCCCACCCGTCCGAGGGATCGGCCCAGGGGGACAGGACAGGCTGCACCCGCGCCGTCACCTGTACGCTGTACCTCGGCGCCGCATCGTCGCGGCGCAAGCCGGCCTTGAACAGCGCCTGATCGGCCAGCGCTTCCAGCTGAGCCTGGCCGGCGGAGGCCTGCTGCGAGGGCAGGCGCTCGAAGCGGTATGCCGGGTTCGCAGGCAAGGACCGCAGGCTCGAAAACGATTGCACGTTGCTGTCCAGCAGGTAGCCGCTTGCGCAGCCGGTCAACAGCACAGTCGCAAAGACCGGAATTCCGACCAGACCCCCAACCCGCTTCCACATGATTCCACTCCTGTCGATTGACTGGTTCAGGCCTTGATGACCTGCAAGAGAGGCAAACCGGCGGCCGCCGGGAACTGCGGCGGATCGAATGCCTGGTCGCCGTCGGGGCAGGCCACCCCGGTCACTCTCAGACCCTGGAAGTCGTACTGCGTTCCATCGGCCAGATGCGAGGGGACGACATTTTGTAACGCGCAGAACATGCTCTCGACGCGGCCGGGATGCTTCTTTTCCCAGTCCCGCAACATCGCGCCGATCTGCTTTCGCTGCAGGTTTTCCTGGCTGCCGCACAGCGTGCACGGAATGATCGGGAACTGGCGGTGTTCGGCCCAGCGGACCATGTCCTTCTCGGCGGCGTAGGCCAGCGGACGGATCACGATGTGGCGGCCATCGTCGCTGACCAGCTTGGGAGGCATTGCCTTGAGCTTGCCGCCGAAAAACAGGTTGAGAAAAAACGTCTGCAGGATGTCGTCGCGGTGATGCCCCAGCGCGATCTTGGTCGCGCCCAGCTCGTCGGCCACCCGGTACAGGATGCCGCGGCGAAGGCGCGAGCAGAGGCTGCACATCGTCTTGCCCTCGGCAATCTTGTCCTTGACGATGGAATAGGTGTCCTGGTTCTCGATGTGGAAGGGGACGCCCGTTCGGGCCAGGTACTCAGGCAGCACGTGCTCGGGAAATCCCGGCTGCTTCTGGTCAAGGTTGACGGCGATCAACTCAAAATTGACCGGCGCCCGTTGCTGCATTTTTTGCAGGATGTCAAGCATGGTGTAGCTGTCCTTGCCGCCGGACAGGCACACCATGACCCTGTCGCCTTCCTCGATCATGTTGAAGTCGACGATCGCCTGGCCCATGAGGCGGCACAGCCGCTTTTCCAGCTTGTGCGTTTCGCGTTCGATTTTCTGCTCGCGCTGCAGGGGGGCGGTTTCGTTGTCGATCCAGACGGCGCTCATGAACCGATTGTCGCATCGGTGGGCGTCACCACTTCCCGGTCTCGACCCGGATCGCGACTTCGCAGTCGTCGAAGATTTCCAGCTTCGCGATCTTGACCCGCACGCCGAGCACGCCGGGCAACTGCATCAGCCGCAACGCCAGCTTGCCGATGAGGCTTTCGAGCAGATTGACGTGCTCGGCAGTACATTCGTCGATGATGATCCTGCGTACCTTGCGATAGTCCAGCACGTGCGTGATGTCGTCGTCGCTGGGAAGCAGCGGCTGGGCCCCGAGATTGAGCTCGGCGTCCACCATGATCGGCTGCGGCGAGGTTTTTTCATGCGCGAGGATGCCGAGGTTGGCATCGAAGCGGAGGCCGGTCAGGGTCAGGGTCTGGGGGCCGGTCATTTTCATTGTTTTAGTCAGTTGGGGTCAGAGCACAATTGCTTCGCAATTCGTGATCTGACCCCAAAGTCACATTAAGGAAAAATCCCGTTCGAACTTCATCAGGTGCTGGCCGCCGTCGACCAGCAACGTGGTGCCGGTGATGGACTGGTTTTCCAGCGCGAACTTCACCGCGCTGACGACGTCTTGCGGCGTCGAGGAGCGGCCGAGCGGCGACAGCTGGTGCAGTTCCGCGAACTTTGCTTCCGGCAGCAGGTGGCTGGTGATGGTCAGGCCGGGCGCCACGCCGACCACGCGCAGGCGCGGCGCCAGGCCCAGCGCCAGCATGGTGGTGACGGCCTCCAGCGCCGCCTTGGAAAGCGTGTAACTGACGAAATCGGGGTTCTGGTTCCAGAGCTTCTGATCGAGCATGTTGACGACAGCGCCGTTGCCGTTGCGCGAGAGAAGATGCGCGTGCAGCGCTTGCGACAGCAGGATCGGCGCCCCCGCATTGACCCGCATGTGCGACGCGAGGCTGGCGTAGCCGAAGGTGCCGATCCCGTCGTGTTCGAACACAGACGCGTTGTTGACGATCGCATCCAGCGACCCGAATCTCTCGAGCACCCGGGGCACCAGCCCCCGGACCGCGGCTTCATCATCCAGATCGGCATCGAACAGGTCGAAGCACAGCCCCGGGGGTGCCACCGCGCGGCAATCCTCAACCGTTCGGGCGGCATCGTCGGCGGAACCGCGGTAATGCACCGCGACCTGCCATCCGGCTGCCGCCAGCGCCAGCGCGATCTCGCGGCCCAGCCGACGGGCGGCGCCCGTGACGAGCACGCTGCGGGCAGGCGTGGCCGGAATCATTGGAAGGACAATCGGGGCGTCATGACAGAAGCAGGCAGTTTAACGAGCGCACCCCGGTCGCTGGTGGAAAAGGCCATCGGGCGTGCCGGGGGCTGGATCCCTTTCGACCGGTTCATGGCGCTGGCGCTCTACGCCCCCGGGCTCGGCTATTACGCCGGCGGGTCGCGTCAGTTCGGCAGGCTGCCATCCTCGGGCAGCGACTTTGTGACCGCACCCGAAATGACGCCGCTGTTTGGAGCCACGCTCGCCGTCCAGGTGAAGGATGCGCTCCGTGCCACCGCTACCAACGAGGTGTGGGAGTTCGGCGCGGGCTCCGGGGCGCTGGCGTTGCAGCTGCTGGAGGTGCTGGGCGACTCTGTCCAAAAGTACTGCATCGTCGACCTCTCCGGCAGTTTGCGGGAGCGCCAGCGCGAAGCGCTGTCGAAGCACGCTCCAAAGGTGCGATGGGTTTCCGAACTGCCGGAACGCTTCAGCGGCATCGTGGTCGGCAACGAAGTGCTCGACGCGATGCCGGTACAGCTACTGATACGGAAGGCCGGCAACTGGCACGAGCGGGGCGTCGGTCCCGGACTGGTGTGGGTCGATCGGCCCACCGGTCTGCGGCCGCCGGTGGATATTCCCGGCGATCACGACTACCTGACCGAAATCCACTCCCAGGCGGAAGCGTTCATCCGCACGCTGGCGGACCGGCTGGAGCGCGGCGCCGCTTTCTTCATCGACTATGGCTTCGCCGAAAGCGAGTACTACCATCCGCAGCGTCACATGGGCACGCTGATGTGCCACCGGGGCCACATGGCCGACACCGACCCGCTGCGGGACGTGGGGCGCAAGGACATCACGGCGCATGTCGATTTCACCGGAATTGCGCTTGCGGCGCAGGAAGCAGGATTGCCGACGCTCGGCTACACGACCCAGGCGCGGTTCCTGATGAATTGCGGCCTGGTGCAACGGCTGGCGCAGGCGCCGCTGGCGGAACGCATCGCCGGACAGCGCCTGTTGGCGGAGCATGAGATGGGCGAGCTGTTCAAGGTCATCGGCTTTCACAAAGGGGCGTTCTGGGACGCATGCGGCTTTTCCGAGGGCGACCGCACCGATCGACTGTGAGCGTGCGCAAAGCCCGGCACCTGCCCGTAAACTCGCTCCATGATTCGCTGGATCATCGTCATTTTCCTGGCCCTGATGCTCATCAGCTGGTTTACGCCGTTGCTCAACCGAATGGGTTTCGGCAAGCTGCCCGGCGACCTGCGCTTCAAGCTGTTCGGCCGCGACTGGTTCATCCCCCTGACCACCACGATCGTTCTGAGCATGCTTGCCGCGCTGGTCTCGAAACTGATCTGACGCGGTCGTGATGAAGGCATGCATCGACATTGGCGGAAGCAAGGTCGCTGTAAGCCTCAATAGCGGTCGCGACCTGGCACTGATCGGACGCCGCAGCGAGCCGACGGCCGTAACCGGCGGCCACGATGCGCTCGCGCTGCAGGTCATTCGGATGGTCGAGCAGGCCTGCGCCGAGATTGGCGAGGCCCCGGGCACCGTGCAGCGCGCGGGGGTTTCTTCCTGCGGCCCCTTTGTCATGCGAGACGACCTGATCGAAGTGGCGGCACCGAACATTTGCGGCGGTATCGCCGGGCCGGCGCGCGGTCTACCGAACGATTGGAGCACCGCACCGCTGGAAGCGCCCCTGCGGACGCGCTTCAGCGAGGTGCGGGTCGAAAACGACTGCGTGGCCGCGCTGGAAGCGGAACGCCGCTGGGGAGCGCTGCAGGGGATGAATCACTGCGCCTACGTGACCTGGAGCACCGGCATCGGGATGGGTCTGTGCGTCGACGGGCGGGTGCTGCGCGGCAAGAACGGCAACGCCGGCCATGCCGGCCACATGTTCGTCTCGGACAACGACGATGCGCTCTGCGGCTGCGGCAATGTCGGCGACGTCGAGGCGCTGGTGGCGGGCAACGCGATCGGCCGCCGATTCGCCATGGACCCGGCGTCGCTGCTGTCGCAGGCGCGCTCGGGTGACGCGCGGGCGCTGGCATTGGTGGATGGGCTGTGCACAGTGATGGGCCGCGCGCTGTACAACCTGGTGGTGTCGCTGGACCTGCAGCGCATCAGCCTGGGCGGAGGCGTGTTCTGGCACCACCGGGATTTCCTGCTGCCGCGGCTGGCCGGCCACATCCAGGGCAGGTTCGGCGCGCTGACCGATGGCTGCGAGCTGGTGCCGGCCGGCCTGGAAGACCGCGTCGGCGATTACGCGGCGCTGGCGCTGCTGGTCTAGCTTCCGCTCGCCAGCAACTCCTGCACGGCCTGGACCCGGGCCTTGTGGACCGTCTCGCCGATCATTGCGCCGTCGTGCCCGGCCGCCTGCGCCGCTTCGGCAACCTCACTTGTCACCACCGCCCGCGCCGCCGCCAGCGCCGCCAGCAGGCGCGGCCGCTGCGGATAGGGCTGCTCCTGCATTCCGCCGCGGCCGCGCGCGTCGCACTCGCACGCCAGCAGCACGTCGTCGAATCGCTGCGGCTTGCGAAATGCGTCGCAGCGTTCCAGCAGCCGCACCACGGCAGCCGCACCGAATTCCGCGCTTCGGTGGATGTTGCCGTGCTCGCGCGCCACGACGTCGGCCAGCTCGGCGCAGTCATTCGGGACCCGCAACCGGTTCACCAGTTTGCGCAGCAGGCGGGCGCTGCGCTCCTCGTGGCCGGTGTGCTTTGGCAGGACCTCGGCCGGCGTGGTTCCCTTGCCCAGGTCATGGGTGAGGCAGGCGAAGCGAACTGGCAGCGGCGACCGCAGCCGCGCGCTCATGTCCAGCACCATCATCAGGTGCACGCCGGTATCGACCTCGGGGTGGTAGTCCGCGCGCTGCGGCACGCCCCACAGCCGATTCACCTCGGGCAACAGGCGCGCGAGCGCGCCGCACTCGCGCAGCAGCTCGAACATGCGCGAAGGCGCCGGCTCCAGCAGGCCGCGCGCCAGCTCCTGCCAGACCCGCTCGGGGACCAGGTGATCCGCTTCGCCGGCGATCACCATTTCGCGCATCAGCACCAGCGTCTCGGGTGCCAGGCTGAAGTCGGCGAAGCGCGCCGCGAAGCGGGCCACGCGCAGGATGCGCACCGGGTCTTCGCGAAACGCTCCGGTGACGTGCCGCAAAACGCGCTGCGAAAGATCGCGCCGGCCGTGGAAAGGATCGATCAGCGCGCCGGCGTCATCCTGCGCGATCGCGTTGATCGTCAGGTCGCGCCGCGCCAGATCCTGTTCCAGCGTCACACCCGGGTCGGCATGGATGACGAAGCCGCGATAGCCGGGCGCCGTCTTGCGTTCGGTGCGGGCCAGCGCGTATTCCTCGTGCGTCTGCGGATGCAGGAAAACCGGGAAGTCCTTGCCGACCGGCAGGTAGCCTTGCGCCACCATCGCTTCCGGCGTGGCCCCGACCACCACCCAGTCGTGGTCGTTGACGGGCAGCCCCAGCAAGGCATCCCGCACCGCACCGCCCACCATGTAAGTCCGCATGCGGGCAGTCTACGGTCACCGGGAGCTGCGGTAAGGCTCGTCGAAAGCGACGAATTCCCGCTCCGCCAGCGCGTCGTCGATCCATGCCTTGACGCCGGGGAGCGCGCAAACCCGCTGGAGGTAGTGCGTCACCTGCTGCGGCACCGGCAGCGCGTAGGTTCTCAGTCGCATGCACACCGGCGCGAAGTAGGCGTCGGCCGCACTGAATTCGCCGAACAGCAACGGGCCGCCGTGCTGGTCCAGCAAGCTGGTCCACATCGAGACGATTCGCTGCACGTCGGCACGCACGAGGTCCCGCTCACGCCATACTTTCTCGCCGACCGCTCCCAGCGAGGCTTCGATGTTCATCGGACAGTGGCTGCGCAGTGCCGAAAAACCGGAATGCATCTCGGCGCAGACGCTGCGCGCGCGTGCGCGGGCTTTCGGGTCCCGCGGCCAGATGCCGCGGTCAGGAAAGCGTTCGGCGACGTATTCGACGATTGCGAGGGTGTCCCAGACAGCGAAGCCGTCGTCGACCAGGACCGGCACCTTACCGACCGGGTTCAGGTCGGCGAGCGCGCGCTTGAAAGCGGAGTCGGCTTCGAACGAATCGAAGCGCACCATCGCTTCCTCGAAGGCGATCCCGGCCTGTTTCAGCAGCACCCATGGCCGCATCGACCAGGACGAATAGTTCTTGTTGCCGACGTAGAGCTTGAACATCGAAGTCTCCCAATCATCGTCGCGCCGTCAGGGCAGGTCGCGATACGGCTCCGGCTGGTTCGTATCGCGCGGCCCGATCTGGCCAAGGCGCGCTTTCAGGGATTGCGGCTGGCCGGTGAGAAGGGCCGCGTAGGAAACGGTATTGGACAAGACCTTCTTCACGTAATCGCGGGTCTCGGCGAAAGGCACGTTCTCGGCCCAGGCCGCCGCATCCAGCATCGGCCCATTGCGCCAGACGCGGGGCCGCCCGGGACCGGCGTTGTAGGCCGCCGCGGCCATGGCCATGGAGCCGTTGAAGTCATCCAGTACCAACTTGAGGTAGCCGGTGCCGATCGCGATGTTGGTCTCTCGGTCGTTGAGCTGGTCGATGCTGAAGCTGTTCATGCCGAGTTTGCGCGCGGTCCATCGCGCCGTCGCCGGCATGACCTGCATCAGGCCGGAAGCGCCGACGCTGGAGCGCGCATCCATCACGAAGCGGCTCTCCTGGCGGATCAGGCCATACACGTACGCCGGATCCAGGTTGATCTCACGGGCGCGCCGCAAGACGGCGTCCCGAAACGGCGTCGGGTAGCGTTGCTCGAAGTCGAACTCCGCCTTGGTGCGGTCGCTGGTGTTGATGCAGCGGTCCCACAGTTCGCGGTCGCACGCCAGTTGCGCCGCGGCCAGCAGTTCTCGGTC
>JAYUHN010000240.1:0-13145 GCA_043766965.1 Ramlibacter sp.
CCAAATACCGCCCCGTATGGCTCGCCGGGTTCGCGGCAATGTCTTCTGGCGTGCCCACGCCTACCACGGTGCCGCCGCCGGAGCCGCCCTCGGGGCCCATGTCGATCAACCAGTCGGCAGTTTTGATGACGTCGATATTGTGCTCGATCACCACGATGGTGTTGCCCGCGTCGCGCAGCTGGTGCAGCACCTTGAGCAGCAGATCGATGTCGGCAAAGTGCAGGCTGGTGGTCGGCTCGTCCAGAATGTAGAGCGTGCGGCCGGTGTCGCGCTTGCTCAGCTCCAGCGCCAGCTTGACGCGCTGCGCCTCCCCGCCCGACAGCGTGGTCGCGGCCTGGCCCAGCTTGATGTAGCTCAGCCCAACGTCGAGCAGGGTGTGCAGCTTGCGCGTGATGGTGGGCACGGCCTTGAAGAACTCGGCGGCGGCTTCCACCGTCAGGTCCAGGATCTGCGCGATATTTTTGCCGCGGTACTGCACTTCCAGGGTTTCGCGGTTGTAGCGCATGCCTTTGCACACATCGCAGGGCACATACACATCGGGCAAAAAGTGCATCTCGACCTTCACAAGCCCGTCGCCCTGGCAGGCTTCGCAGCGGCCTCCACCTCCGGATGCACCGACGTTGAAGCTGAAGCGGCCCGCCCCATAACCCCGCTCCCGGGCAGTGTTCATCTCGGCCAGCAGCTCGCGGATGGGGGTGAACAGGCCGGTGTAGGTGGCCGGGTTGCTGCGCGGCGTGCGGCCAATCGGCGACTGGTCGACGTTGATGACCTTGTCGAAATGCTCGATGCCTTCAATCGCTTCATGCTCGGCCGGTTCTTCGTGCGCGCGGTACAGCGTTCGGGCCACAGCGGCATACAGCGTGTCGTTCACCAGCGTGGATTTGCCCGAGCCCGACACACCGGTCACGCAGGTCAGCAGGCCTACGGGGAACTCGACACTCACGCCCTTGAGGTTGTGGCCGGTGGCGTTGATGACCCGCAGCGCCTGCATGTTGCCCAGCGTGGCGCGGTGGTGCGCCTCGCGGGCAGCGCGGCGCTCGGCGGCAGGGCTGGGGCCAAAGCGCGACGGCTTGCGGTCGGCAAACGGGTCGGCCTTGAACACGGTGGGCAGCCAGGCGGTACGGTGCGTGGGCACGGCGATCTTCAGCGTGCCCGCCAGGTACTTGCCTGTTAGGGAATTGGGGTTGGCCTGCACCTGGGCAAACGTGCCCTGAGCCATCACCCGACCGCCGTGCACCCCCGCGCCTGGGCCCATGTCAATCACGTGGTCGGCCGCGCGGATCATGTCTTCGTCGTGCTCCACCACCAGCACGCTGTTGCCAATGTCGCGCAGGTGCTGCAGCGTGCTGATGAGGCGGTCGTTGTCGCGCTGGTGCAGGCCGATACTGGGCTCGTCCAGCACATACATCACGCCGGTTAGGCCCGAGCCGATTTGCGAGGCCAGGCGAATGCGCTGCGACTCCCCGCCCGACAGCGTTTCCGCGCTGCGGTCCAGGCTCAGGTAGTTCAGGCCGACGTCGTTCAAAAACTTCAGCCGCAGCCCAATTTCACGCACCACCTTGTCGGCAATCTCGCCCTTGGCCCCGGCCATTTTGAGCTGGCTGAAATACGCAAAACTCTCGCGCAGCGTGGTGCGGCTAATCTCAAAAATCGCTTGCCGGTTTTCCCGCGCCAGCGGGTTGAAAGCCGCGTCCGCATCGGCAGGCGGCGCACCCACCAGGTACACATGCCGCGCCTCACGGCGCAGCCGGGTGCCGCCGCAGTCCGGGCAGGGCTGAATGCTGCGGTAGCGGGCGAGCTCCTCGCGCACCACCGGGGAGTCGGTTTCCAGGTAACGGCGCTGGAAGTTGGTGATCACGCCTTCAAACGGGTGCTTTTTGGTCACCTTTTTACCCGCCGACGCCCCCGAGTCCATGATGTAGCTGAACTTGATGTCGTCCTCACCGGAGCCATAAAGCACCACCTGGCGCACCGCCTCGGGCAGGTTTTCAAACGCGGTGTCGATGTCAAACGCATAGTGTTTGGCCAGGCTTTCCATCATTGAAAAGTAATACCCGTTGCGCCGGTCCCAGCCTTTGATGGCCCCGCTGGCCAGGCTGAGCGTGGGGAAGGCCACCACCCGCGCCGGGTCAAACACCTCACTGTGGCCCAGGCCGTCGCAGGTGGGGCAGGCGCCCACGGGCGAGTTGAAGGAAAACAGGCGCGGCTCCATCTCGCTGAGGGAGTAGCTGCACACCGGGCACGAGAACTTGGCGCTGAACAGGTGTTCTTTGCCGGTATCCATCTCCAGCGCAATCGCCTTGCCGTCGGCCAGGCGCAGCGCGGCTTCAAAACTTTCGGCCAAGCGCTGCCGGGTGTTGTCGAATTCGCTGCGTACCGGATTAGCCACGTCCACGGACTCATCGACCACGGCCGGTGCCACGCTGGTGGCATGGCGCACCTTGATGCGATCAATCACCACGTCGATATCGTGCTTTTCGGTTTTCTTGAGCTTGGGCAGGTCGTCAAACTCATAGGCCACACCGCCCACCCGAAACCGCACATAGCCCTGGGCCTGCATCTCGGCAAAAACGTTTTCAAACTCGCCCTTGCGGTCGCGTGCCACCGGCGCCAGGATCATCAGCTTGGTGTCTTCAGGCAGTGCCAACACCGTGTCCACCATCTCGCTCACGCTCTGGGCCTGCAGCGGCAAATCATGCTCGGGGCAAAACGGCGTGCCCGCACGGGCGTATAGCAGGCGCAGGTAGTCGTGAATTTCCGTGACCGTGCCCACGGTCGAGCGCGGGTTGTGGCTGGTGGCCTTTTGCTCAATCGAAATCGCGGGCGACAGGCCTTCGATCATGTCCACGTCGGGCTTGTCCATCAGCTGCAAAAACTGCCGCGCGTAAGTGCTCAGACTCTCCACATAACGGCGCTGGCCTTCGGCATACAGCGTGTCAAACGCTAGGCTGGACTTGCCCGACCCGCTCAAGCCCGTGATGACGACCAGCTGGTTGCGCGGGATGTCGAGGTCGATGTTCTTCAGGTTGTGCGTGCGCGCGCCGCGGATCGAGATCCGGCGCTGCACAGCTGCGGCAAGGGACTTGCCGTCGTCGCGATCGTCCAGGAATTTATCGTCTGCGGAAGAGTTCAACGCGGTGCCGGGGAAAACCCATGATGATAGACCGGCCTGCCCGCGCTGCGCTCGTCGACGGCGACCCCCTCCGATCGATGGGCGTGTTCCCCGGCCCGGCGGTCGGCGGCCGGCCGGCCAAGAGCGTTGGGAAGGTGCAGGCCGTCGCTTCCTCTGCGGTGGGCAGCCGGTGGTGGCAGGCGGAGCAGGCGACATAATCAACCCAATTTCCGGAGAACATTCCCATGGCATCCGTCAACAAAGTGATCCTGGTCGGCAACTGCGGCCGCGACCCCGAGATCCGCTACCTGCCGTCGGGCGCGGCCGTGGCCAATGTCACGCTCGCCACGTCGAGCAAGCGCAAGGACAAGACCAGCGGCGAAACGATCGAGGACACGCAGTGGCACCGCATCACGTTCTATGACCGTCTGGCAGAGATCGCCGGCGAATACGTCAAGAAGGGCCGGCCAATCTATGTCGAAGGCCGGCTGAAATACGGGAAGTACACCGGGCAGGACGGCATCGAGAAGAACACGGTGGACATCATCGCCACCGAGCTTCAGTTGCTCGGCAGCCGTGAGGGCATGGGGGCCCCGGCCGGTGGTGGCGTTGACGAGGAGGGCGGCGGTGCGCCTCGGCGCTCGACGCCGCCCCAGCGCGCTCCCGCTTCCGCCGCCGCTGGGCAGCGCGCGCCCGCTGCCCAGAAGCCCTCATCGGGCTTCGACGACATGGACGACGACATCCCGTTTTGAGCGCCATGGACCGGACCCGGTCTTTGCCGTCGCAGGTGCCGGCCGGGATCGAGACCAGGTTGCGGCAGATCGGCCCCGGGATCGAGCCGGCGCTGACCGGGGCCCTGTATCAGCCGTTGAACAGCGCGAGCCTTACGTCGGCGCTGTCGTCAAGCGCGACCAGCGCTATAAGCCAAGCCTGATCACGCCGCCGCCGAGGCAGACCTCGCCGTCGTACAGCACCGCCGACTGGCCGGGCGTCACCGCCCACTGCGGCTCGCTGAAATCGAGGTGGAAGGCGCCGTTGGCTGCCGCCGCCAGCGTGCACGGCGCATCGGCCTGGCGGTAACGCGTCTTGGATGCATAGGCGCCGTGGCCGGGGGCGCCGCCCGCAACCCAGCTCGCGTCGTCCGCATCCAGCGCCACCGACTGCAGCCACGGATGGCCGTGGCCCTGCACGACGTACAGCGTGTTGTTCTCGATGTCCTTGCGCGCCACGAACCAGGGCGCGTGCTCGCCTGCGCCGCGCTGCGCGCCCTTTTCCTTGACGCCGCCGATGCCCAGCCCCTGGCGTTGTCCCAGCGTGTAGAAGCTCAGGCCCTGGTGACGGCCCAGCACGCGGTTTCGTTCATCGCGGATGAGTCCGGGTTCCTGGCTGATGTAGCGACTCAGGAACTCGCGGAACGGGCGCTCGCCAATGAAGCAGATCCCGGTGGAATCCTTCTTCCTGGCGTTGGGCAAACCGATCTCCTCCGCGATCCGGCGCACGTCGGTCTTGCGCAGGCCGCCGATCGGGAACAGTGTCTTCGACAGCTGCGCCTGGTTCAGCCGGTGCAGGAAGTAACTCTGGTCCTTGCTCGCGTCCAGGCCTTTGAGCAATTCGAATCCGCCGTCGTGCTCGCGAACCCTTGCATAGTGTCCCGTCGCGATCTTGTCCGCGCCCAGGCGCAACGCGTGGCCCAGGAACGCCTTGAACTTGATCTCCGCGTTGCACAGCACGTCGGGGTTCGGCGTGCGGCCGGCCCGGTACTCGCGCAGGAATTCCGCGAACACCCGGTCCTTGTAGTCGGCCGCGAAGTTGACGTGCTCGAGCTCGATGCCGATCACGTCCGCCACGGCCGCCGCGTCGATGAAGTCGATGCTGGACGAGCAGTATTCGTCGCCGTCGTCGTCTTCCCAGTTCTTCATGAAGATGCCGACCACCTCGTGTCCCTGGGCCTTGAGCAGATGCGCGGTCACCGCGGAGTCGACGCCTCCGCTCAATCCCACAACGACCCGGGTCTTCGCATTCATCTATGCGATTATCCCGAGGCGATGCTCCTGCGGCCCAGTTCCCTCCAGTTGCCCCCACGGCGGCGCTCCCCGGGCGCCATGTTGACGGTGGGAGCGCTGCACGTGGCGCTGCTCTGGTTGATCGCCCAGCACCTGCCGGTGGAGCGCGCGATCCGGTACGTGGTGTACCAGTACGCGCTGCCGGTCAGCCCCGGCCGCAACGCATCGACCAGCCGCGCGATCACCAGTCCGTCCTCGCTGTCGCTGCGCTCGACCGAGGCGGTGAATCTGTTCAGCAAACGGGTGGAGCCCAGCGTGCCGCTGAAGGCGACCACCCAGCTGCCGGACACGCTGCAGGCCCGCCGGCCGACGCCCGGGCCGAAGGCATTGGATGCGACGGTGACAGAGCCGGAGCCGGAGCCAGAGCCAGAGCCGGTCCCGGTAACACCGATGCCGACACCGGTGCCAACGCCGCAGCCGGCACCTGCGCCAGTGCCGCTTGCGCCCGAACCGCTAACGGCGCCGACGCCTGTTCCGCCGGACCCGGTACCTGCTCCAGCGCCGGTGCCTGCTCCAGCGCCCGTGCCGGTGCCGACACCGGCACCGCTGCCTGCTCCTGCTCCTGCTCCGGTGCCTCCGGTGCCTGCTCCGGTGCCTGCTCCCGCTCCCGTGCCAGCTCCAGCGCCCGCCGAGGTCCCGGCCCCGCCCGCTCCTGTGCCAGCGCCACCGGCCCCCGCCCCGGCGCCGGTCCAGCGCCTGCAAGCGCCGACCATCGACATCCCGGTGCCGGCGAATTCGCCCGCTGCGGCCGGCGCGACGCCGATCCTCATCTCGCCTCCAGCGGGCGGCGTCCCCGGTGGCGCCGGCATCCCTGGCGCCGGCCCGGCTGCGGCGCCTGCGGCGGCCATCGATCGCCTGCCGCCGCCAGCTCCGCCGCCGGTTTACCCCATCGTCATCCCGCCCCACCCCGGTCCGTTCCGGGTCCGGCCACAACGCAGCCTGTCCGAGATGGCGAACGAGCAGCTGCGGCGCGGCACCAAGCCGCGCGACCCGTTTGCCGAGGGCATGGGCGACGCGGCGGTGGACGACTGCCTGCACGCGCCCACAGGCACGCCGCCGGTCACCGGATTGCTGGCCGCGCCGGGGCTGGCGGCCCGCGCCTTGTCCGGCCGCTGTGCCAAATAGCCGCGGCCCGAGCCGCCTTGTGATCGACGCCCTCGTGATCGGCACCGCCGCATTGAAACTTCGCAGAGGTGCGGCGCCCTGCGACACAATGCGTCACTCTGACGCCGTCTGCAACCACTGTGTCCATGCACCTCTCCTTTTGCCTGCTTCGTCGCGCCGCCTCCGCGGCCTGTGTGATCCTGTCGATGCTGGCTGCGCCGCCGATACTGGCGCAAACCGCGGGGCCGGCAACAAGCCCGCCCTCGGCGGCGCCGGCTGCGGGCGTGGCGGCGCCTCCTTCGTTGCGGACCCTGCCGGCGATCCAGGCGCCGACCGCCGCCAGCGCCAATCCGTACGGGCTGCAGGCATTGTGGGAGCAGGGCGACTGGGTGGCGCGCACCACGCTGGTCATCCTGGTCGTGATGTCGGTGTCGAGCTGGTACGTGCTGGTGACCAAGCTCGTTGCGCAGGCCCGGATGGGTGGCCAGGGCAAGCAGGCCAACCAGAGTTTCTGGGCCGCCGACACGGTGCGGCAAGGCGCCGATACCTTGCAGAGCGGCAGTCCCTACCGCTTCATCGCGGAATCCGCGCTGGAGGCAACGCGCAAGCACGACGGATTGATCGGCCAGGTCGATCTCAACACCTGGGTGACACAAAGCATCGAGCGGGCGGTGTCGACGGTGCACAGCCGCACCCAGGAAGGACTCGCGGTGCTCGCGACCGTCGGTTCGACGGCGCCGTTTGTCGGCCTGTTCGGCACAGTCTGGGGAATCTACAACGCGCTGGTCAAGATCGGCGCGTCCGGCCAGGCCTCGATCGACAAGGTCGCCGGCCCGGTCGGCGAGGCGCTCATCATGACGGCCATCGGCCTGGCCGTCGCGGTGCCGGCAGTGCTCGGCTACAACTGGCTGGTGCGCCGCAACAAGGTCGCGATGGACACGGTGCGCGCCTTCGGCTCCGACCTGCACACCGTGCTGCTGGCGGCGGTCGCGAGGCGCGGCGCCGTCCCGGCATCTGCGGCCACGGGGGCCTGATGGCGATCCGGTACCCGCAGCCGGCCGAGGACGGGTTGATCGCCGAGATCAACACGACGCCGCTGGTCGACGTGATGCTGGTGCTGCTGATCATCTTCCTCATCACCGTGCCGGTGGTCAACAGCTCGATCGTGGTCAGCCTGCCGCGGCAGGACATCCAGCCGCGCGAAACGCGGCCAGAGAACGTGATCGTCTCGGTCGACGCGGATGGCGGCATCTACTGGTTCGAGACCCGCCTGACGAGTCCGGACCAACTGGCGCAGCGCTTGGCGCTGGAAGCCGGCCGGCAGCCGCAACCCGAGGTCCACATCCGGGGCGACGCCCGCGCCGATTACGACTCGATCGGCCGGGTCGTGTTGGCGGCGCAGCAGATGGGGATCGAGCGGATCGGCTTCATCACCGAGCCGCCCGCGCCCTGACAGGGGAACAAGCCATGGGGATCCAGATCGGCGGTTCGCAGGAACGGGAAGCGGAGGTGATGGTGGAAATGAACACCACGCCGCTGATCGACGTCATGCTGGTGCTGCTGGTCATGCTGATCATCACGATCCCGATCCAGCTGCATTCGGTCAACCTCGAGATGCCTTCGGCCGCCGCGACGCCGCCGCCGGTACAGCCGCGGGTGGTGAAGATCGACATCACCGCGGCCGGCGAACTGCTCTGGAACAACGAGCCGGTCACGGACGCGAACGGCCTGGACATCCGGCTGCGGGCCGCGGCGGCGCTGGCCGATGCGCCTGAGATCCACGTGCGTCCGGACCGCCGCGCCAAGTACGACATCGTGGCCGGCGTGCTGGCGGCGGCCCAGCGCCACGGGCTGGCAAAGGTCGGCCTGGTCGGCGCGGAACAATTCGCACGCTGAACCCTGGCCATGCCCGACGCCGACGCCGGCCGCGACGCTACCGCTCGTATTCGGCCGAGCCCTGGACCCAGATGAAGGACTGGATGTCGATCATGTCCCGGGCCCGGAACCCCGGCTTGCGGTCCAGGTCGCGCCGCAGGATCGCGGCGAAGGTCTGCAGCCCCCGATAGACCTCCCACGAGGGCGTGGCGTGGTATTCGAAGTCGTAGCCGTAGACGCGGGCAGCCTTGCGGGTGACCACCGGCTTCAGGAACAGGTGCAATTCGGGCCGGGCGATCTGGCCAAACACGGTCACCAGCGGCCACGACAGCACGCGCGTCTGGCGCCGCGGCAGGGCGCCGAGCGCCGCGATCCAGGCGTCGAACTTGCGCTGCGGCGAGCCCCGGCCGTACAAGAACGCGTACAGCGCGGTGGTGAACAGGCGGGCATCGGCGGGCGCCTTCACCGCATCGCGCAACGCCATCTTCTCGAACGAGAACAGCAGGTTGCAGCGGGTTTCGACCCGCAGCGCCATGTCCACGATCCGGGCATATTCGCCGCGTGCCAGCAGGCGCCGGAACGCGGGCGGGTTCAGTTCCGCGTTCCATTCCAGGACGGCACGGTCCTTCACGCCGCGCTCTGCGACCTGGTAGACCTCGTCGTCGAAGCCGTTGGGGTAGTACAGCTGGAACTTGTGGCGGCAGCGAGCCGCGCCAAGATAGTTGACGTTGTTGGCGCGCGGGCCTGTGGTATAGGGGGAGAGGTAAGCGAGGCGAGCCATGTATTCGTTCCTTGGACAGTCAGTTTTTGGCCTCGGCCAAGCTCAGCAGTGTGGGACGGCGCCTTGCCTCCATGTAGGAGTCGTCCGGTACTCAGGTCTCGGCTGTGATTAACCTCAGCCGGGTAATCTCGGAGGGTGCCCCCAGCCGCTTGGGCGGGCCCCAATACCCGGTGCCGCGGCTGACATAGATCCAGAGCCCGCCGAGCCGGTGCAGCCCGGCCGTAAAAGGCTGCTGCAGCCGGACAAAGAACACCCAGGGCAAGAACTGGCCATCGTGGGTGTGCCCCGACAGCTGGAGGTCGAAACCGGCCAGCTCTGCAGCAGCGGCGGTACGCGGCTGGTGCGCCAGCAGCACCCGCACCGCCGCACCGGCAGGGGCGCCCTGCAACGAGGCGGCCGGGTCGCTCTTGTGGGACGCGTCGAAATGGTGGGCGCCAAAGTCGGGCACCCCGGCCAGCACCAGGCTGGATCCCTGGCGCTCGAGCACCACATGCTCGTTGATCAGCACCGTGACGCCCAGCCGGCGCAGCTCGGCCACCCAGGGCGGGGCGCCTGAGTAGTACTCATGGTTGCCGGTGACGAAAAAAGTGCCATAGCGCGACACCAGCTGCGCCAGCGGAGCGACGTGGCCGCCGAGTTCGGCGACGCTGCCATCGACCAGGTCGCCGGTCACCGCCACCAGATCGGGCTCGAGCCGGTTCACTGCGTCGACGATGTGCTGCAGGTAAGGCCCCTTGATGGTCGGGCCGATGTGGATGTCGCTGATCTGCGCCATGGTGAAGCCGTGCAATGCGGCAGGCAGTCCCGCGATCGGAACTTCCACCGTCACCACGGCCGCGGTTCGCCGCGCATTGAAGGCGCCGACCAGGCTGGCCGCCAGCGCCAGCAGCGGGACGGCAGCCGCCGTCATCGCTCCCAGATCGGCCGGCACCAGGCCGGGCTTCACCAGATTCGCCGCCGCCGCCAGCAGCAGCACCGCGTCACGCAGCACCGTCACGACCAAAAGCGATGAAAACAAGCCCATCGCCAGCAAGCCGGCCCAGGCCAGGCGGTCGGCGGCCGGCGGCTTGGCAAAGCGGCGGGACAGCAACCCCAGCGGCGCCAGCAGGGCCGAGGCGATCAGCAGCAGCGGCAACAACCATGCACCCACCGGGCCGGGCAGGGAAGGCACGACGCGCATTCCCACATAGAGGTGAAGACCGGCCGACAGGGCGAACAGGGAGGCAGGTGACATTGGCGAGCGGCAGAGGTAGTTAGTAGTAGTTGGGGCCGGGTCGCCACTTTGCAACGCGAGCCCCAAATCCTTTCATGTAAGCTCTTGGGCAGCGAGAAAAACAGCCAACCGTCGAGGAGACAGGTCTATGTTGATAGGCGTACCCGCCGAAACCACGGACGGTGAAACCCGCGTTGCCGTGACCCCGGAGACCGCGAAGAAACTGCAGGCGCAGGGCCACACCTTGCGAATCCAGTCGGGCGCCGGCGTCGCGGCCAGCGTGACCGATGCGGCCTACAGTGCCGTGGGAGCGGACATCACCGACCTCGACCGAGCGTTCGGATGCGACCTGGTGCTGAAAGTGCGCGCTCCAGCCGACAACGAGGTGCGGCGGATGCGCCCCGGCACCACCGTGGTCGGCATGCTCAACCCCTTCGATCCAGTCGGCCTGCAGCGGATGGCCGTCGCCAACCTGACCTCCTTCGCGTTGGAGGCCGCTCCCCGCACCACCCGAGCCCAGAGCATGGACGTGCTTTCGTCGCAGGCCAACATCGCCGGCTACAAGGCCATGATGATCGCGGCCGACCGGTACCAGCGCTTCTTTCCGATGCTGATGACCGCTGCCGGCACCGTGAAGGCGGCGCGGGTGGTGGTCCTCGGCGTCGGGGTTGCGGGCCTGCAGGCCATCGCGACTGCCAAGCGGCTGGGAGCGGTGATCGAAGCGTCCGACGTCCGGCCCAGCGTGAAGGAGCAGGTCGAGTCGCTGGGCGGCAAGTTCATCGATGTGCCCTACGAGACGGCCGAAGAAAAGGAAGCGGCGGTCGGCGTCGGCGGCTATGCGCGGGCCATGCCGCAAAGCTGGCTCGACCGGCAAAAGGTGGAAGTGGCCAAGCGGGTGGCTCAGGCCGACATCGTCGTGACGACCGCGCTGATCCCGGGCCGTCCGGCTCCGGTGCTGGTGACGGAGGAGATGGTCCGCTCGATGAAGCCCGGGTCGGTCATCGTCGACATTGCCGCTCCGCAGGGGGGGAATTGCCCGCTCACGGTGCCGGGCCAGACGGTCGTCAAGCATGGCGTCACCCTGGTCGGCGAGACCAACCTGCCGGCGCTGGTGGCCGCGGACGCGTCGTCGCTCTATGCCCGCAACGTGCTCGACTTCCTGAAGCTGATCCTGACCAGCGAAGGCGGCCTGCACGTCGACTTGAGCGACGACATCGTGGCTGCCTGCCTGATGACGATGGGCGGGGAAGTAAAGCGTAAATAAGTGACTTTGCGGGACAGATCTTCAGCTCTTGCAGCGAAGTCATCCGTCATCCGCGAACCAAAGGAACAACAAATGGAAGTCTCCCACACAGTCATCAACCTGATCATCTTCGTGCTGGCGATCTATGTCGGCTACCACGTGGTGTGGACCGTCACGCCGGCGCTGCACACCCCGCTGATGGCGGTGACCAACGCGATCTCGGCCATCGTCATCGTCGGTGCCATGCTGGCAGCCGCTCTGACCGAGACGACGCTGGGGCGCACCATGGGCGTGCTGGCAGTGGCCCTGGCTTCGGTCAACATCTTCGGCGGCTTCCTGGTGACGCGGCGGATGCTGGAGATGTTCCGCAAAAAGGAAAAGAAGACGCCGGTGATCGGTGAAGGGGTCTCCAAATGAGCGCTGCGCAGAACCGCTTCAAGCAAGCGAAGGCCCCTTTGGGGGGCAGCGAGTACACGCAAGTGACGAGCGTGGGGGCTCCATCATGAGCATGAATCTGGTCACGCTGCTGTACCTGTTCGCTTCGGTCTGCTTCATCCAGGCGTTGAAGGGCCTGTCGCATCCGACCACCTCGATCCGCGGCAACCTGTTCGGCATGGTCGGCATGGCCATCGCCATGTTCACCACCGCGGCGCTGATCGTCGCTGCTTCCGGGGGCCGCGGCCTGGGCATGGTATGGGTGCTGCTGGGCCTGGTGGTGGGCGGCGCGTATGGGGCTTATCGCGCCAAGACCGTGGAGATGACCAAGATGCCGGAACTGGTCGCCTTCTTCCACAGCATGATCGGCCTGGCGGCCGTCTTCATCGCCGTCGCGGCCGTGGCCGAGCCCTCCGCGATGCTGCAAGGGCTTCGCAAGGGCGACCCGATTCCCACCGGCAACCGGCTGGAATTGTTCCTGGGCGCGGCGATCGGCGCGATCACGTTCAGCGGCTCGGTCATCGCCTTCGGCAAACTCTCCGGCACCTACAAGTTCCGGTTGTTTCGCGGGGCTCCGGTGATGTTCCCCGGCCAGCACATGCTGAACCTGGTGCTGGGCCTGGTCACGATCGGGCTGGGGCTGGTTTTCGTCTACAACGAAAGCTGGAGCGCGTTCTTCGCCATGCTGGCCCTGGCCTTTGCAATGGGCGTCCTGATCATCATCCCGATCGGCGGCGCCGACATGCCGGTGGTGGTGAGCATGCTCAACAGCTACTCGGGCTGGGCGGCGGCGGGCATCGGCTTCAGCCTGAACAACAGCATGTTGATCATCGCCGGCTCGCTGGTGGGCTCGTCGGGCGCCATCCTCAGCTACATCATGTGCAAGGCGATGAACCGCTCGTTCTTCAACGTGATCGGTGGCGGCTTCGGTGGCGATGCCACCGCGGCCGCGGCCGGCAGCGCGGTGCAGCGCCCGGTGAAGAGCGGCAGCGCCGACGACGCGGCCTTCGTGCTCGGCAACGCCGAGACCGTGGTCATCGTGCCTGGCTACGGCCTGGCGGTGGCGCGTGCCCAGCACGCGGTGAAGGAACTGGCCGCCAAGCTCACGGCCAAGGGCATCACCGTGAAGTACGCCATCCACCCGGTGGCCGGCCGCATGCCGGGCCACATGAACGTGTTGCTGGCCGAGGCCGAGGTGCCCTACGACCAGGTCTTCGAGATGGAAGACATCAACGGCGAGTTCGGCCAGGCCGACGTCGCCATCATCCTCGGCGCGAACGACGTGGTGAACCCGGCCGCGCACACCAAGGGCAGCGCCA
>JAYUHN010000241.1:0-1817 GCA_043766965.1 Ramlibacter sp.
ACGATCGTCAGCGTGGCGCTGACGCTGCCGCTGCGGCCGTCCTCGAACTTCACGGCGGTTTCGATGAACTGCTCGGTCTTGCCGCCGTAAAGCGCGTCCACCAGCACCTGGTACTTGGTGTTGATGGTGCCGCGCTTGACCTTGCGGGTGCGCGTCATCTCGCCGTCGTCGGCGTCCAGTTCCTTGTGCAGCACCAGAAAGCGGCTGATCTGGCTGCCGGCCAGCAGGGCGTCGGCGGACAGGTCGGCGTTGACCTTCTCGACGCATTCGCGGATCAGTTCCAGCACCTCGGGCTTGGCCGCCAGGTCGGTGTAGCCGGCGTAGGGCAGGTTGCGCCGTTCGGCCCAGTTGCCGACCGCTTCGAAGTCGATGTTGACGAAGGCGCAGACCTTGTCGCGCTGGTCGCCGAAGGCCACGGCTTCTTTGACGAAGGGGAAGAACTTCAGCTTGTTCTCGACGTACTTGGGCGCGAACATGGCGCCGTCGAAGGCACCGCCTTGCGGGTCGTGCAGGCGGCCAACATCTTTGGCACGGTCGATGATCTTCAGGTGGCCACTGGCGTCCAGAAAGCCGGCGTCGCCGGTGTGGTACCAGCCCTCGGCTGTCAGCACCTCGGCGGTGGCAGCCGGGTTCTTGTAATACTCCTTCAGCAGGCCGGGCGACTTGATCAGGATCTCGCCGCTGTCGCTGAGCCTGATCTCGACACCTGCGATGGGCACGCCCACGGTGTCGGCACGGGCTTCGTTGTCCGGCTGAAGGCAAACGAACACCGCCGTTTCGGTGGAGCCGTAGAGCTGCTTCAGGTTGACGCCGATCGAGCGGTAGAAGGTGAACAGGTCGGGGCCTATGGCCTCGCCCGCCGTGTAGGCCACGCGCACCCGCGAAAAGCCCAGCGTGTTGCGCAACGGGCCGTAGACCAGGAGCTGGCCCAAGCCGTATTGCAGTCGGTCGACGGCGCCGATCACCCGCCCGTCGTTCGCCGATTTTTTGCCGTCCATCATCGCCGGACCGACGCGCCTGGCCACGTCCATGAAATGACGGAAAAGCCCGCGTTTGATCGCGCTCGCATCCTCCATGCGGATCATCACGCTGGTCAGCAGGCCCTCGAACACGCGCGGTGGCGCGAAGTAGTAAGTCGGTCCTATCTCCTTCAGATCGATCATCACCGTCGCTGCCGACTCGGGGCAGTTGACGACATAGCCGCAGGCCAGCCATTGCGCGTAGCTGAAGATGTTCTGGCCGATCCAGGCGGGCGGCAGGTAGGCGAGCACCTCCTCGGCGGATGTCAGCTTGTCGAAGTCAGCACCGGCCTTGGCGCGGTCCAGCAGGCTCTGGTGGGTGTGGACCACGCCCTTGGGGTTGCCTGTGGTGCCCGAGGTGAAGAACATCGCGGCCACGTCCTGCGGCCGGGCCTGGGCGACTGCCCGCTCGAAAAAGCCCGGATCCGCGGCGGCATGTGCGAGGCCCACCTCGACCAGGCTGTCGAGCGAGTCCAGGCCCGGCTCCTGGTAGTTGCGCAGCCCGCGGGGATCGTCGTACCAGATGCGCGTGAGCTGCGGGCACTCGGGACGCAGTTCCAGCAGCTTGTCGATCTGCTCCTGGTCTTCGACGATGGCGAAGGCCACGTCGGCGTTGTTGATCGGAAAGGTGAATTCACCCGCCGCCGCATCCTGGTACAGCGGGATCGGGACCGCCCCCAGCGCCTGCGCGGCCAGCATCGCCGCGCACAGCCGGGGCCGGTTGTCGCCGACCACCACGATGTGCTGGCCTCGCTGCAGGCCGGCTGCAGCGAGACCCCCGGAGATGTCCCGCACCAG
>JAYUHN010000242.1:0-4974 GCA_043766965.1 Ramlibacter sp.
GTGGCCATCGACGAAATGCCGCGGATCGGGTCCATTGCGCGATTCTCGTCCTTCCCTCGGGACATCGGGCGACGGCTATTTGCTGGGCGGCAACTCGCCGATCAGCCGATCGGCGTAATCCTGCCAGGTCGCATCCCTTGAAAGGCCCTTGAAGACTCCATCCCGCGCACGTTCCGAAATCCACTGCTGCTTGTCGGCAGTCGCTGTGGCCATCCACGGCTCGAAGCCGGCGTCGCGCACGGTGTTGGCGGCCTCGCGCATCTCCTCGGCGCGACGCTTGCCGTGCTGCACCACCCGGCTGAAGAAATAGCCGCCCTGCTGCTGCCAGTCGATCGACGGAAAGGTTTCCTGCAACGTCGGCAGCACGTGCTCCTCGACACCGTGTTTGCGGGCCGTGGTGTAGCTCTCGATCACCAGCGCTTCCAGCCCCTTGATCATCACGCTGCGGCACATCTTGATGGCGCTGGCCACACCGATCCGGCTGCTCACGGCCCTGGCGTCCATGCCCCAGCCGGTCAGCGACTGCGCCAGTGCCGCCGCCTGCGTGCCACCGAGCAGCATCGGCGCGCGGATGCCGTAAGGCGGAACCGACGTCATCACGCCGGCTTCGACATAGTCGGCGCCGCGGCCGTCGATCAGCGCGGCCGCCCGCTGCTTGGTCTCGGGCGACGCGGAGTTCAGGTCGAGATAGACGCTGCCGGCGCGGATGAAATGCGCCGCTTCCTGCGCGACGGCCAGTGTGTTCGAGGCCGTCACAGCGGAGATGACCAGGTCGCTCGCCTCGCACAGATCGCGCATCGATGCGTGGGCGGTGACGCCATGCATGGCGCAATGATCGAGCTCCGCGTGCCGGGTGTCCGGATCCGCGAACCTGACATCCCAGGCGCCACTCGAAAGCACGCCGGGCTGGTCTTTCAGGCCGATGCTGAAGGTCCGGCCGACTTCGCCATAGCCGACGAGGCCGATGCGCTGCACATTCATTTCACGCTCCTTCGCCCTGGGGCGTCACGCCGTTACTGAGGCGTGGGATTCTGGCACGCACGCTTTCAACGGGCGACGCCGAGTAACTTGTCGAGCAGCTCCGGCGCGTCGCGCAGCGTCTGCGCCGTGCCGGAGTGGACGACGGTACCCCGGTCCAGCACCACCGCCTGGTCGGAGATGGCGAGGATGGCCTGCGGGTGCTGCTCCACGATGATCGCCGAGAGCCCTTCCTGGCGGGTGATGCGGCGGATCGCCCTCAGCAGTTCCTCCACGATGATCGGGGCCAGTCCTTCAAGCGGCTCGTCCAGCAGCAACAGGCGCGGATTGATGACCAGCGCGCGGCCGACGGCGAGCATCTGCTGCTCCCCCCCGGACAGTTGGGTTCCGAGATTGGTCTTGCGTTCGGCCAGTCGCGGGAACATCGCATACACGCCGTCGGCATTCCACTTGCCGGGGCGCGCGACGGCGGTGAGGTTCTCGTGCACGGTGAGCGACTTGAAGATGTTGCGCTCCTGCGGCACCCAGCCGATTCCTGCCGCCGCGCGCTGGTGCGGCGCGAGCTTGTGCAGCGCCGCGCCGCCCAACGCAATCGATCCGCCGTGCTGGCGGGTCGCGCCGGCCAGCGTGTTGATCAGCGTAGTCTTGCCGGTGCCGTTGCGCCCGAGCAGCGCCAGGGTCTCGCCCTGGTCCAGTGCCAGCGAAACGCCTTGCAGCACCACCGCCTCGCCGTAGCCGGCGCTCAGGTTTTCGACGCGAAGCAGTTCAGTCATCCGGGTTCCCCAAGGCTCCTTCAAAAGCCGCCTGGTTGCCGTGGCCGAGATAGACCGCCTTGACCTGCGGGTCGTTGGCGATCTGCTCCGGATCGCCTTCGGTCAGCACGGCGCCGTTGACCATCACCGTCATCCGGTTGGCAAAGCTGAAGACCAGGTCCATGTCGTGTTCGATCAGCAGCACCGACACGTCCGCCGGCAGCGCGGCGACCGTCTGCAGCAGCTCTTCGCGTTCGCCTGCCGGCACCCCGGCCACCGGCTCGTCCAGCAGCAGCACGCGCGGCTCGCACGCGAGCGCGATGGCGATCTCCAGCAGCCGGCGCTTGCCGTAGGCCAGGTGTTCGGTCCGCTGGTTCATCACTTCGGCCAGATGAAATTGCTCCAGCAACGTGGCGCAGCGCTCGGCCACGCCGCTGCCGGCGCCGAGCCGGCGCCAGACCTGAGCGCCGAGGCCACGCTGCTGCGAAACCACCAGCGCCAGCGTCTCGAGCGGCGTCATCGAGTTGAACAGCTGGTTGATCTGGAACGTTCGTACCAGCCCCCGCCGCACCCGCTCGTGCGGCGCCAGCCGGCTGATGTCGCGGCCTTCGAGCGTGATGCTGCCCCCGGTCGGCTGCAGCACGCCGGTGAGCAGGTTGATCAAGGTCGTCTTGCCCGCGCCGTTCGGGCCGATCAGCGCATGGCGCGCTCCCCGGCGCAGGTTCAGCGTCACGTTGTTGGTGGCCACGATGCCGCCGAAACGCTTGACGAGACCCTGGCAGCTCAGAACGATGTCATCGTTCATGCCGCGGGCGAAGTCATTCGTCATCCCGCGCCCTTGCCAAACCAGGTCCACGGTTTAAGCAGTCGTTCGCGCCCGACCTGCACCAGCACCACCAGGAACAGCCCGAGCCAGAAGGTCCAGTATTGGGGCGTGATGGTGGAGAGCGCGTCCTGCATCAGCTTGAAGACGATGGCGCCGGCGACGCCACCATAAAGCCAGCCGGTGCCGCCGACCACAAGAACCAGCAGGACGTCGGCGGAGCGGTGGAATTCGAAGACGTCGAGCGAGGCAAAGCCGGTGGTCTGCGCCAGCAAGGCGCCCGCCGCGCCGGCGATCCCGGCGGCGATGGTGTAAACGGTGGTCAGCCGCGCGCCGACCGGAATGCCGATCGCCATCGCGCGCAGCCGGTTGTCACGGATCGCCTTCAGAGTGGCGCCGAAGGGCGAATGCACCAGGCGGCGCGTCAGCAGGAACAGCAGTAGCAGCAGCGTCAGCGAGTAGTACGCGGCGGTGCGGCCGGAGAGGTCGAACGCGAAGGCGCCGAGCAGCGGCCCCAGGTTCACGCCCTGCAGGCCATCGGCGCCGCCGGTGAGCCAGTCAAGCTTGTTGGCCAGCTCCAGCAGGATCAGCGCAACGCCCAGCGTCACCATCAGCCGCGTCAGGTCGCTGCCGCGCTGGATCGTGAAACTCCCCAGCAGGCCAAGCAGCAGCGAAGCAGCAATGGCGACCGCCATGCCGACCAGCGGATCGGGCATTACCAGTTTGGCGAACAACGCCGCTGTATACGCTCCGAGGCCGAAGAATGCAGCGTGGCCGAGAGACACGATGCCGGTGTAGCCGAGCACCAGGTCGAGCGACATCGCGAACAGCGCGACGATCGCGATCTCGTTGATCAGGGCCGCGTGGCTGGGGAGCAGCACCGGGGCGATAAAGGAAGCGACCCAAAGCACCGGCTCCCACGGCTTCCAGCGGCTCGTGGCCCTGAGCGACTGCTGCGCATCGATCATCTTTTTCCGCCTTGCCGCGAAAACAGGCCTTGCGGACGCCAGATCAGGATGACGATCATCAGGCTGTAGACGATGAACGCGCCCATTTTCGGGATGTAGTACTTGCCGGCGACGTCCGCGATTCCCAGCAGCAATGCGGCCAGCAGCGGACCGGTGATCGACGACGTGCCGCCGACGGCGACCACGATCAGGAAATAGATCATGAACTTCAGCGGGAAACTGGGGTCCAGCCCCAGCACTTCGGCGCCCAGCGCGCCGCCCAGGCCAGCCAGCCCGGAGCCGAAAGCAAACGTCGAGAGAAACACGATATTGACGTTGATGCCGAGGCCGGCCGCCACCCGCTGGTCATCGACCGACGCGCGCAGCCGGCTGCCGAACCGCGTCGCCGCCAGGATGTACTGCAGCACCAGCGTCAGCGCGGCGCAGACTGCAATGATGAACAGGCGGTAGTGACCCATGCCCAGTGTCCAGGCGCCGCTGCCGATCTCGGTGCGGCCCTTGAGCCATTCGGGCAGCTGGATGATCTGCTGGCTGGAACCGATGAAGTAGTCGACGCTGGCGATCGCCATGAAGGTCAGGCCGATCGAAAACAGCACCTGGTCCAGGTGCGGCTTGCGGTACAGCGGGCGGTACAGCGTGCGCTCCAGCACGCCGCCCAGCACCGCCGCCACCAGGAAAGCGATCGGCAGGCAGGCCAGGAACGGCACGCCGGCTTTCTGCATCAGCAGCACCGTGGTATAGCCCCCGACCATCGCGAAAGCCCCGTGGGCCAGGTTGATGAAATTCATCAACCCCATCGTCACCGCCAGCCCGACGGCAAGGATGAACAGAAGCATCCCGTACGCGATACCGTCGAAGAGGATGGTCAGCATGAAAGAGTGTTGTCATGCCGGGCCTGACCCGGCATCCAGGCGCCGGAGCAACCTGGATCCCGGCTCCAGGCCGGGATGACAACTTCGTTGTTATTTCGATTTGCCGGGATCCTTGACGTCCTTGATCACGTCGAACTCGACGTTGTACAGCTGGCCGTCTTTTCTCTCGACCTTGCGCAGGTACACGTTCTGCACGACGTCGCGGGTCTGGGCGTCGATGAAGACCGGACCGCGCGGGCTTTCGAAGATCTGGCCCTTCATGGCCGCCAGCAGCGCATCGCCGGCAGGCATGGCACCGCCCTTGCCTGCACTCTTCTTCAGCGCCTCATAGATCACGCGCATGCCGTCGTAGCCGCCGACCGCCATGAAGTTGGGGCGCAGGCCCTTGTTGGCCTGCTGGAAAGCCGCGACGAATTTCCTGTTGGCCGCGGACGGGTGGGCGGCCGAGTAGTGGTGCGACGTGACGACGCCCAACGCGCCGTCGCCCATGTCGTTCAGCTGATCGTCGTCGGTCACGTCGCCGGTGCCGATCAACCGGATGCCGGACTTGTCCAGTCCACGCTCGACGAACTGCTTCATGA
>JAYUHN010000243.1:0-4973 GCA_043766965.1 Ramlibacter sp.
CGGTCGAAGTCGAGGTGGCCCTTGGTCACCGGGCACACCAGCAGCTCAAGCAGTTTGGGATCCATGCGCCGATGATAGCTTTGCATCCAGCCGGCGGTCGAACGCGGGCCAGAAGGCGGCGTCGATCCGGACCACCAGCGGCACCGCCCAGGCGTCGGCGCGGGTGCGCCACAGTTTCACCGCATCCTTCTCGGTGCAGACGACGGTGCTGGCGGGGTCCAGCGGCAATGGTGCGGCGCTGTCGAACGGATAGTGATCAGGCAGGGCGAAAGTGCATTCCAGCGTCAGGCCCTGGCTGCGCAGCATGCCGAAGAAGACGGCCGGCGTGGCGATGCCGGCGATGGCCAGCAGCGGACGTCCGCGCAGCGTCGTCAACGCAATGCGTTCGCCGCGGCTGTTGCACACCAGCGGCGCCAGTTCACGCTCGACCGTGAAGCGGTTGCCGCCGGACGGAAACTCCTTGGCCGACAGCACGAAGTCGACGCCGCGCGGCCAGGGCTCGCGCAGCGGTCCGGCGGGCAGCAGCCAGCCGTTGCCCACGCCGCGGGCGTCGAACACGCATAGCTCGAGGTCGCGTTCCAGGGCGAGGTGCTGCAGCCCGTCATCGCAGACCAGCACCTGCACTTGCGGATGCGCCGCCAGCAAGGCCCGGCCCGCGTCTGCGCGGGCGCGCGCGACGAACACCGGCACCGCGGCCGCCCGCTGGATCAGCAGCGGCTCGTCGCCCACATTCTCGGGTTGGCTCGTTGCCGTCACTTCGAGGCATTGCGCCGACTTGCGCCCATGGCCGCGCGAGATCACACCGGCGCGAATCCCGCGCGAGCGCAGATGCTCGAGCAGCGCCAGCAACACCGGCGTCTTGCCCGCTCCGCCGGCAACGACGTTGCCGACCACGATCACCGGCACCGGCAGCTGTTCGCTCGCCAGCCGGCCGGTGCGATACAGTCGCCGGCGCAGCGCCACCAGGGCGCCGTAGCACAGCGACACCGGCCAAAGCAGGCAGGCGAGGGGCCCGCGGCGCAGCCAGGCGCTCTGCAAGGCTGCGCGCATCGTCAGCGCCTGGCGGCCTGCGCCGACGACTCGGTGGCGAACGTGATCTGGTTCAGGCCCGAGCGGCGAGCCGCTTCCATCACGGTGATGACCGACTGGTGGGCCGCCGTCGCGTCGGCGCTGATGATGACCACGCTGTCCTTGCCGAACTTGGCCGCCCCGGTCAGCGCCAGCGCCACCGCTTCGACGCTGCGACCGGCGACCGGCGTGCGATTCACGGAGTATTTGCCGTCGCGGCTGACGGCGACGATCACTTCCCTGGGGTAGTCGCGCTGCGCGTCGGCGTCGGCCACCGGCAGGCGCAGCTGCAGTTCGGTGAACTTGCTGTAGGTGGTGGACAGCATCAGGAAGATCAGCACCACCAGCAGCACGTCGATGAACGGGATCAGGTTGATCTCCGGTTCATCCTTGGGCCGCGGCCGGAAATTCATCGCCTGCTTCCTATCTGCGCAGCTGGTTGAGATGCCGCACGAAGCGCTCGGCGGACAGCTCGAGTGTCAGCAGGTATTCGTCGACGCGGCCGCGGAAATAGCGCCAGAAGATGAGCGAGGGAATCGCGACGATCAGGCCGAAGGCGGTGTTGTACAGCGCGACCGAGATGCCATGCGCCAGCTGCGCCGGATTGGCGCCGCTGGACGATGACGCACCTTGCGAACCGAAGATTTCGATCATCCCGATCACCGTGCCGAGCAGCCCGAGCAGGGGGGCGGCCGAGGCGATGGTCGCCAGCGCGCTCAGATAACGCTCGAGCCGGTGTGCCACGGCCCGGCCGGTGCTTTCCATGGTGCCCCGGAGATCGACCTCGGTGCAGCGCGGATCGGAGTTGAGCGCGCGAAAGCCGCTGGCAAGCACTTCCCCGAGGGCCGAGTTCTGCTCCAGCTGCTTGACGACGTCGGGCGCCGGCACCGAGGAGCGGGACACCGCGAGCGCTTCTTCCAGCAGTCTGGGTGGCGCGATCTTGGCGGTCTTCAGGCTGATGAAACGTTCCAGAACCAGGGCGAGCGCCATGATGGAGCAGGCAACCAGCGGCCAGATGGGCCAGCCTGCGGCTTGTATGATCGAAAGCAAATGAAGACTTTCCGCGCTTGAGGGCGTTGCAGAGCGCCGATTATGGCGCAGCCAACTCGGCATCGATTTCGCTTGCGTCGTGCTCTGGTCGCGTCATCGACCCGTGAACGAGAACTTTGGTTCGTAGGAGATAACCCACAGAAGTTGTGGATAACTTTGTGCAGAAGTGCACCCTCATCCCGCGCAAACCCGCGCCAATGCTGCTTCATGACCAACCGATGACAAATTGGGCAGGAAATTAACCAATTGAATCAATGACTTGTGCGACACGATGGGCCGTTACCCGGCAAATGCCGCGAAAACCGGCGCCGGCGCAGGCGCTGTGGACTAGTGGCTACCCCGATACCGCCGCCAAGGCACAGCACCACTGATGACTGACACGGTCACCCCAGCGGCGACGCGGCGGATATGGCAAGTCGGGGCCTTGTGCCGCGCCGTTGCTGACGCGCTCGAAGCACGCTTCAATCCGGTGGCGGTCCGCGGTGAGGTTTCGGGCCTGTCGAGGGCAGCCAGCGGTCATTGTTATTTCTCGTTGAAGGACGGCGAAGGTCAGATCCGCTGCGCGATGTTCCGCCGTGCCGCGGGACTGCTGGATTTCGCGCCGAAGGACGGCGACAGCGTGGAAGTCATGGGCCGGCTCGACGTTTACGGACCCCGGGGCGACCTGCAGCTGATCGTGGAAAGCCTGACGCGGGCCGGGCAGGGCGCCCTGTTCGAGCAGTTTCTGCGGCTGAAGGCGAAACTGGATGCCGAAGGACTGTTCGATCCGGCGCGCAAACGCCCGCTTCCGGCCATGCCGCGCGGCATCGGCGTCGTGACCTCCACTGGCGCCGCGGCGCTGCATGACGTGGTGACCTGCCTGACACGGCGGGTCCCGCATATCCCGGTCGTGCTCGCGCCGGCCGCCGTGCAGGGGAACCAGGCGCCCGGGGACCTGGTCCGGGCGCTCGCGGGACTCTATGTGCTGGCGACGGCGGGCACGATCGACGTGATCCTGCTGGTGCGAGGCGGCGGTTCGATCGAAGACCTCTGGGCCTTCAACGACGAGCAGCTGGCGCGAACCATCGCCCGCAGCCCGGTGCCCCTCGTCACGGGCGTCGGTCATGAAACCGATTTCACGATTGCCGATTTCGTCGCCGATTTGCGCGCGCCGACACCCACCGCGGCGGCCGAGCTGGCGGCGACCGCCCGGTCTGAGTGGCTGGGCGAGTTGGCCCAGGCGGCCGCGACGCTGGCGTCGGCGGCGCAGCGGCGGCTCGACACCGGGAGCCAGCGCATCGACCAGGCCGGCTCCCGTCTGGGGCGCCCGTCGGCACGCGTCGGCGTGCAGCGGATACGACTGGAACGGGCGGCGCATCGGCTGCGCTACGGGGTGGTCGCGCGGCTGCAGACCGCGCAGATCGCGCTCTCTGCCCGCGAGGGCACGCTCGCCAAGGCGCTTCCTGCGAGGCTTGGGCGTTCGCGTGACGCGCTCGAGCGGCAGCGAATGCGGCTCGAGCTGCTGGACCCTAGGCTGGTGTTGCAGCGCGGCTATGCATTGCTGACCGACCTGGACGGCGCAGCGATCGTTCGCGCCGGGCAGACCCGGGCCGGGCAAGCAGTGCGCGCCACCCTCGCGGACGGCGAGATTGATCTCACTGTCGCGCCGCGGCGCTTGTTTTAGTCCCTAGAATCAGTGCCGAACGAAGCCACAAACCAAGAGGAAAAGACCATGGAACACACCCTGCCACCACTGCCATATGCGCACGACGCGCTGGCTCCGCACTACTCGAAAGAAACGCTGGAGTACCACCACGACAAGCACCACAACGCCTATGTCGTGAACCTGAACAACCTGCAGAAGGGCACCGAGTTCGAAAACATGACGCTGGAGGAAATCATCAAGAAATCCTCGGGCGGCATCTACAACAACTCCGCCCAGGTCTGGAACCATACTTTTTTCTGGAGCTGCATGAAGCCCGGTGGCGGCGGCGAGCCCAAGGGCGCGCTGGCCGACGCGATCAAGAAGAAGTGGGGGGGTTACGCCGCGTTCAAGGAAGCGTTCGTGAAGTCGGCCGTGGGCAACTTCGGTTCCGGCTGGACCTGGCTGGTCAAGAAGCCGGACGGCAGCGTCGACATCGTCAACACCGGCGCTGCGGGCACCCCCCTCACGACGCAGGACAAGGCCATCTTCACCGTCGACGTGTGGGAACACGCGTACTACATCGATTACCGCAACCTGCGGCCGAAGTTCGTCGAGACCTACCTCGACAAGCTTGCGAACTGGGACTTCGCCCAGGCCAACTTCGGCTGAAGTTGCACCCGTCAGCGTGAAAAGAAAAAGGGCCGCGTGGCCCTTTTTCATTTCTGCGCGAAGGGCGGTCCGGCCAGCCGCGCGCCGGCCTTGACGCCCTTCCTGGCGAACCAGCCCTGGTTCATCTCCAGTACGTAGCGCACCGGCCTGGTCGAACAATGCGAATCGAGCGTCTGCGGCTTCATGTCCTCGACGTTGACGACAGTACCGTCGTCCGCAATGAAGGCCGCGCTCAACGGCAGCAAGGTATTCCGCATCCAGAAGCACTGCTGGGTCGGCTGCCCGAACACGAACAGCATGCCTTCGTGTTGCGGCATCGCTTGACGGAACATGAGGCCGGTGGCGTGCTCATCGTCCGTGCGCGCCACCTGGGCATCGATCTGGTGCATCCCCGCGGACAGCTTGACCCGCGGCAGGTTCATCTGCGCCTCCTGCGCCATCGCCGTGCACGACACCATGGCGGCAGCAACCACAAGTGAGCGCACGGTGGGCAGCGAAGGTTTCATCGGAATCGTGCCGGCACAAAAACTGCCCGCGGAAGCGCGCAAGGCGGCTCCCGTGA
>JAYUHN010000244.1:0-4952 GCA_043766965.1 Ramlibacter sp.
GGAGCGAGAGAACGAGGCGGCCTTGAGAGCGGCTGAAGCTGCCTTGCAGAATTCACTCGCCTTCCTCGCCGGAACCGGCGCGGTGGCGCGTGCCATGCGCGAGTCTGACTGGTCCGCTTCGACTCTCGGACATCCCGGGCAGTGGCCGCAGTCGCTGCGCTCGGTGGTCAACCTGGTGGTGGGCTCTGCGTTTCCGATGTTCGTGTGCTGGGGGCCGCAGCTGGTGATGCTCTACAACGACGCGTATGCGGCGATCATGGGTGAGAGGCACCCCGCGGCGCTCGGTCGGCCATTTTGGGAAGTCTGGCCGGAACTCAGCGCCGATCTCGAGCCGCTGATCGCGCGGCCTCTGGCCGGCGAATCGTTTTTCGTGGAGAACCTGCCGTTTCGCATTCGCCGGCATGGCTTCGACGAAGACACCTGGTTCACTTTTTCTTATTCGCCCCTGGTGCAGGAGGACGGGCGGATCGCGGGCCTGTATTGCGTCTGCGTCGAGACCACGCAGGCGGTGTTGGCACAGCGGCAGCTACTGGCACGCGAGGAGTGGCTGAAGTCCCTTTTTCACCAGGCACCCGGCTTCGCAGCCGTTCTGCGCGGCCCGAACCACCACTTCGAAATGGTCAACCAGACGTACCAGAACATTACTGGCAACCGGCCGTTGGTGGGCTTGACGGTGGCTCAGGCTTTCCCGGAAGTCATCGGCCAGGGCTATGGCGCCCTGATGGATGGTGTCTATGCCACCGGCGAGCCTTACGTGGCCCGCGCGGCACCGGTGACGGTGAACCAGGGAGAGGGAAAAGCGCCCTACGAAGCCCTGCTCGACCTCATGTATCAGCCGCTGCGCGATGCGCAAGGCCGGATTGAGGGCATTTTCCTCCAAGGCAACGACGTCACCGAGCAGCACCGCGCCCAGCAGGCCTTGCAGGCCTTTTCCGACAGCATCCCGGCCATCGCCTGGGTGGCTACGCCCGATGGGCTTCTGGAACGTTTCAACGCGCAGTGGTACGACTACACCGGCACAAACCCTGAGCAAGCCCTTGGCCGGGGCTGGGTCAAGTGCGTGCACCCGGATGACCTACTTGTGGCGCGCGCGGTTTGGGAAGGCGCGCGTGATGGCAACGAGGCCTGGCGGGTTGAGTACCGGTTGCGCGGCCAGGACGGCGTCTACCGATGGTTCCTGGCGCGTGCGGTGCCGCAGCTCGACGCTTCCGGCAAGGTGGCGCGCTGGTTCGGCACCACAATCGACATCGATGATGCCAGGCAAGCCGCCCAGTCACTGCGGGATGCTGACCGGCAGAAAGACGAATTCCTGGCGACACTGGCGCACGAACTGCGCAACCCCCTGGCGCCGATCCGCACCGCTGTTCACCTGCTGGCTGCGCCGAAGGCGAGCGAGCAGAGTCGTTCACGTGCTACGGAAATCATCGGGCGCCAGGTCGGACACATGTCGCGCCTGCTGGAAGACTTGCTGGACGTGGCGCGCATCACCCAGCGCAAGCTGGTGCTGAAAAAAGAACGGGTGCAGGTGTCGTCAGTGGTGGAGGCCGCGATGGAGGCCGCCCGGCCCTTGGCCGAGGCCAAGCGACATCAGTTGGTGGCGGACCTGGAGAGTTCCGCGGCGCTCGTGGCCGCGGACCCCGTCCGGCTGGCACAGGTGTTGACCAATTTGCTCAACAATGCCGTGAAGTACACCGACACCGGGGGCTTGATCCGGCTCGAGACGCGCCGCGAAGGCGACGAACTTTGCTTCACGGTGACGGACAACGGCATCGGGCTGACGCCGCTGGCGCTGGATCACGTCTTCACCATGTTCGCTCAGGAAAAGACCGCGATCGAGCGGTCCGAAGGCGGCCTGGGGATCGGGCTGGCTCTGGCCAAAGGCCTGGTGCAGCTGCACGGGGGTAGTTTGTCGGCGCACAGCGCGGGCGAGGGGCAGGGAAGCTGTTTCATGGTGAAGCTGCCGCTCGACGCCGCCCTGGAAGAACAGTCCGCGCCGGCTGCCGCTGGCCCCTCTGCCCTGCCGTTGCCCGCCCTCAAGGTGCTGCTGGCCGACGACAACCGGGATTCGGCGGACGCGCTTGCGGACTTGCTGCGCATCAGCGGGCACGTGGTCCATATCGCATACGATGGCGCGCAGGCGGCCGACTTGGCCGGTCGGCTGCAGCCCGACGTGCTGATCCTGGACATTGGCATGCCGGGCATGACGGGTTACGAAGTGGCCAAGCAGGTACGCTCTCAACCTGGAGGCGCCCGTCCGCTGCTGATCGCAGCGACGGGCTGGGGCCAGGATGAGGACCGGCAGAGGGCGACGACAGCCGGCTTCGACCTGCACCTGACCAAGCCCTTCGATCCCGTTCAACTCGTCAGGCTCATTGCCGAACGGGCGCATCAGGGTTAGGCCGCGCTGGCCAAGGTCCTTGCTGCGCCTTCAGGAATTTCTTGCCTTCCTCACTGACGTGAACCCACTCGGTTCCAGATGAATCACGAGCGCACAACAGCAGGCCGCGGCTCGTCGCCTCCTCCCAAACCGGCAGGCGCGGGCAGGACGTCTTCCACGCGTCCATCACCTCCAGGTACGGGCGCGCAGTGCGGACCCATTCAACGAGGTCGCATACCAAAGGTTCCAGCGTGTCCTGCATGAACTTCTCTCATGGAGAAGCCGAGACTGTACGCTGATCGCGCGGCTGAGTTTGGGATCAGTGACCCATCCGTACGGCTACCGGCATGCAGCGGTTTCTGCCTCAATAGTGGCGCACGACCGCCGTGTACATGCGGGCGAAGTCCAGCACGTCTAGCTTGGCCTTCCAGTCCTTGTCGAACTTCTTACCATAGAGGTAGATGTGCGGATTGACGTATAGAACGCCGATCTCGTTCTCTGAGACATCAAAGTGGATCTTGGTCGCGTGGATGATCTTGTTGCATGCCTCGCGCAGCGATAGACCCTGCTCGCCGGTGCTATCTTGCGGCGAAGATGTTCGACGCCGGGCGCGAGGGCCGGCGGCCCTTAGCACGGCTAGTTTCTGAGTCGCCCGCCAGCATCGAAGCAGCGCAGGGTCGTCGCGCAGCGACCGGCGGCTTCGGCCGCTGGGGCGCACGTGCCGGCCGACCCAGGCCAATTGTGCTGGCATGAAGTCTCCACAATCCGTGCCAAAGCCAGCAAGACCATCGACCAGACGCGGCTGATAATGTCCGGACGCCATTGCACGAAATTAAGCCATCGCTGTGCCCGCAACAGCGCGCACCAGGAGGATCGCTGTGGTGACCGCTCCAGAAAAACCCGAGATCGACCACCGGACCATCAAGCTTCTGGTTGGCCTGATTGCAATCTTCCTGCCGATCCTCACCAGTTGGCTGGCTTACCCCGCTCGGCTCACTTCGGTCAGCGCTTCCTACTTCGAGGGCGACTGGCCGCGATCGATCTTCATCGGGTTCCTGTTCGCCATCGCTGCTTTCCTGGCAACGTATAACGGCCGCTCGACGAGCGAGATGATTTGCAGCAAGGTGGCCGCAACCGCCGCCTTTCTGATTGCGATGTATCCATGCGGGTGCGACGGGCATCCGCAGATCGTTACAGGGGTTCATTACACGGCGGCCGCCGTGATGTTCGTCGTTCTTGCCTTTTTCTGCTGGCTGTTTTACCGCAGGGCGATGGAAAAGGGCTCGGGGCACGCCCGTGCGCGCGCACTCGTGTACGTGACTTGCGGGGCGATCATCATCCTCTCGATCGTCCTGCTTGCGCTCAACGGCGCGCTTGATCACCGTTTCTCGCAACTCCACCCTCGTTTCGTGTTCTGGTGCGAGGCCGCGGGGCTGATCGCATTCGGTGTCTCCTGGCTCACCGCCAGTCATGCCCTGCCCCTGATCAATGCGGCGCATGAGAGGTTTTCGCCGCTGCGGGCGGACAATCCGCCGTGAAGTGCATGGATCCCGGGTCAAGCCCGGGATGACAATCTTTCAGGACGTCGACAGCGCCTGCGCGCAGTGCCAGGGCAACTCCATGTTGCGGTTCGCATCCTGAATGGCGCGGGTGCGGATCAATGGCGCCTGGGTGCCGACGTTGCCGAAGATGGTGGCGAACGCCACGTCGGCGGCATCGCGGCCGGTCCCGATACGCATGAAGCCCATCGGGATCGAGGTCCCCGACGGATCGAAGATGTACCAGCGGTCGCCGAGATAGGCCTCGACGTATGCGTGGAAGTCCGGCGGCCCGAGCGACGGGTCGGCGCCGTAGTCGGTGCCAGTCGCCATCCGGGCCGGAATGTTCACCGCGCGGCAGAGCGCGATCATCAGGTGCGCGAAGTCGCGGCAGACGCCGACCTGCTCGATCAGGGTGTCGACCGCCGACGTGTTGGAGTTGCTGGTGTTCGAAGTGAACTTGACGTGCTTCTGCACCCAGTTCTGGATCGCCTGCACCCGGCTGTGTCCCTGCCACAGGTGACCGAACGCGTTGCCGGCGAACTTCAGCAACCGGTCCGACTGGCAGTAGCGGCTGGGGTAGATGTACTGCATCACGTCCAGCGGCATCTGCCGCACCGGCACTTCGGGCAGGCTGGACGGATCCGCGTAGTGGTGCTCCAGGTCCACGGTCGCAGCGTACGACACGGTCAACGGCCCCGGGTCGGCGTGCAGCCGCATGTAGCGGTTGCCGGTGCCGAAATCGGTGCTGATCTCGGGGGTGATGTCCTGGCTGAGGTTCAGGCGCTCCCCGGTGAGCGTCTGCGCCCGGGTCAGCGCCGGATGGAAGTTGAAGACGAAGTCCGCCCCATAGCTGTCGTTGACCTGGTAGTACAGGTCGATTTGCAGTTCGAGGCGGATCATGGGCGGCTTGAGGCTCCTTGCTGGGCGGTGCTGAACAGCGGAGCGCAGTTCTGTTGCGGGGATGGTTGACGAATATTGTGCCGCGCCTGACGGAACTGCGCAGTCGGAAACATTCCGGGGGACGTGTAGGAAAG
>JAYUHN010000245.1:0-1805 GCA_043766965.1 Ramlibacter sp.
CCCGTTGATCTGGGTGCTGATCGTGTCGGCGGTGGTGGCGATGGCCGTCGACCCCACCGGCGGGATCAAGAACGGACTGGTGATCCTGGCGGTGGTCGCGCTCAACACGATCATCGGTTTCGTGCAGGAGTTCAAAGCCGGCAAGGCGATCGAGGCGCTCTCGCTGATGGTGCCGGAAAACGTCTCTGCCCTGCGCGATGGACGCAAGATCACCCTGCCGGCCGCAGACCTGGTTCCTGGCGATGTGGTCCTGCTCGCCAGCGGCGACAAGGTGCCGGCGGACATGCGCCTGATCCAGATGCGCAGCCTGCAGATTGAAGAAGCGGCGCTCACCGGCGAGTCGGTGCCGACTGAAAAGCACCTCGACCCGGTGGCACCCGAGTCGGGCATCGGCGACCGCCGCTGCATGGTCTTTGGCGGCACGCTGGTGACCTATGGGACGGGGACCGCCGTGGTGGTCGAGACCGGCGCCAGGACCGAGCTCGGCCGCATCTCCACCCTGCTCAGGGAGACCACCAATCTGCAGACCCCGCTGACCAAGGCGTTGGCCAAAATCGGGATGGTTATCACGGTCGCAATCGTTTTCATAGCGCTGGCGATGCTGGTGCTCGGAACCTGGCGAGCCATGTCCGAGACCGGTGTTGGATGGATTCCGGCGCTGCGTGAGTCGGTCATCTTCTCCGTCGCGCTGGCAGTCGGCGCCATCCCCGAAGGGCTGCCGGCCATCGTCACCATCGCGCTGGCGATTGGCGTGCAGCGCATGGCCGCGCGCAGGGCTGTGGTGCGCAAGCTTCCGGCCGTCGAAACCCTCGGTTCGACCACCGTCATCTGCTCCGACAAGACCGGCACCCTGACCCGCAACGAGATGACCGTGCAGGAAATCTGGACGCCCGTGTCCGGCGCCTTTGCGGTGTCGGGCGTCGGTTACGCGCCGAAGGGGCAGTTGCTGCGCAGCGGGACGCCCGTCTCGCCAGTGCCTGCCGAGGTCACGGAATTACTGCTGGCCGGGGCGCTGTGCAATGATGCCTCGCTGGCCAACGACGCGGGGCAGTGGAAGATCCATGGCGACCCCACCGAGGGCGCGCTCGTCGTCGCCGCAGAGAAGATCGCGCTGGATGTGGCGCAGGCGCGGGCCCAGCACAAAAGGCTGGACGCGATTCCGTTCGAGTCAGAGAACCAGTTCATGGCCACCCTGCACGCGCAGGACGGCGGCCGCATCCTGCTCAAGGGCGCGCCCGAGGTGGTGGTCAAACGCTGCTCGCAAGTGCTGGACGGCATGCTGGATGCAGCGGCCGTGTTGCGCGAAGTGGAAGCGCTGGCCGCCCGCGGGATGCGGGTTCTGGCATTCGCCGCCAAGCCCGCGAACGGGCAGTCCGGGATCGAGATGGACGACACGCACAGCGGGTTCACGCTGCTCGGGCTGCTGGGCATGATCGACCCGCCGCGCCCCGAGGCGATCGCGGCGATCAAGCTCTGCCATCAAGCCGGGATCACCGTGAAGATGATCACCGGTGACCACCAGGGGACGGCGCAGGCGATCGCCGACCAGCTCAACATCCTCCCCTTGGCACCCGGCGCGCCCAAAGCAATCACCGGGGCCGAGCTGGCCCGTATGTCCGATGCGCAAATGCGCGATGCGGCCGACGTGTGCAACGTGTTCGCGCGCGTTGCGCCGGAGCACAAACTCAACTGGTGCGCGCCTTGCAAAGCCGCAACGAAGTGGTCGCCATGACCGGCGACGGCGTCAACGACGCGCCCGCGCTGAAGCAGGCGAACATCGGCGTGGCGATGGGCATCACCGGGAC
>JAYUHN010000246.1:0-4931 GCA_043766965.1 Ramlibacter sp.
GGGTAGACGCTGATGCTGCGGCCGGTCGCCGTGCTCTTCGCTTTCGCGATGTCGATGATCTCCTGCATCGTGACGATCGGCAGCTTGCCATTGAGCGCCGTCGGCCGCTCGGTGCGCGCGTCGTAGGTCGTGCCGCCGATCAACTGCTTCAGTTCGGCGACGGTGAAGTCGGTGATCGACCAGTCCCCGGTGTGGTCTTCGCCGTCCACCACCAGCGACTTGAGCACCGACTTCTGGTCGTTCGGGTCGGTGCGGTCGCTCAGATACGTGGCAGGGCCGCCATAGGTGGCCAACGAGTACTTCACCGGCACCAGCACGCCGGGAACGGTGCGCTTGCGAGCAGCGACGGCCGCATTTGTCTTGGCGACATCGGCGATGTTGGTGTTGTCGCTCAGCCAGGGGTTGTGCCGCGCGACCAGCACGCAGTCCTTGGTCAGATGCAGGTCCGTCTCCAGCGAGTCGGCGCCCGCGTCGGCCGCTGCCTCGTAGGCAAGCTGGGTCTCTTCCGGGTACAGGCCCGGCAGGCCGCGGTGCGCGATCACCAGTGGCTGCAAGCCATCGAGCGTCGGCAGCGGCGGCGGATCGTCGCTGCCGCCACAGGCAGCGAGCGCGAGCGCGGCGCCAAGGAGAAGAAGGCCGATGGGGGGGTGGGTTGTCTTCATTTTTGCCTCGTTTTCTTCGATTGGATGGTGCCCCGAGTGTCGGAAGCCTTCATGACACGATAGTGAAACTGCCCGCAACCGCTGTCATGTGCAGTGGCGACCATATGGCCCAGCTTAAACCCGACGTGCGCAATCGGCAATGCCGCAAGCCGGCCGGGCACGAACGCAGCCTGAATGAGCCGCTTCGGCTGCCGTAGCATCGGGGCTTCAGCAAGAACCAGGACGAAGCACAGTCAATGGCGATCCAGTGGTTCCCCGGTCACATGAATGTCACGCGCAAGGCGATCGCCGGGCGCATCAAGGAAATCGACGTCGTCATCGAGATGCTCGATGCGCGCTTGCCCGGATCCAGCGCCAACCCGCTTCTGGCGGAGATGACCGGCCACAAGCCGACGCTGAAGATCCTTAACAAGCAGGACATGGCCGACCCGGCTCGCACGCTGTCCTGGCTCAGCCACTACAACGCGCGAACCGGCACCCGCGCCATGGCGCTGCAAGCCAGCGACGCCGGCGCATCGCAATCGCTGGCGGCGGCGTGTCATGTGCTGGCACCGGGACGCGGCGGCCTGGCCCGGCCGATGCGAGTGTTGATCTGCGGCATCCCGAACGTCGGAAAATCGACGCTGATCAATTCCCTCAGCAACAAGCGACAGGCCAGGACCGGCGACGAGGCCGGCATCACGAAGCTCGAGCAACGCATCACCCTGGCGGACGACTTCTATCTCTATGACACCCCCGGCCTGCTCTGGCCGCGGATCATCGTCGCCAAGAGTGGTTTCAACCTCGCGGCCAGCGGAGCCATCGGCCGGAACGCGTACGACGAGGAGCTGGTCGCGTTGGAACTGCTCGACACATTGCGTCAGCACTACGCGCCGCTGCTGGAATCGCGTTACAAGTTTTTGACCGCCGGGATGACGGACGAAGAGGTACTGGAAAGCGTCGGCCGGCAACGCGGCGCGCTGCTGGGCCGGGGGAAGATCAATACCCAGAAGGCAGCCGAGATCGTCATCACCGAGTTTCGCGCGGCCACGCTCGGCCGCATCACGCTGGAAACCCCCGAGGAATTCGCGGGATGGCTGGCGCAGGGGCAGCAACTGGACGCCGAACGGCTGGCCAAAAAGACGCGCAAGCGGCTAGCCCCGGGCTGACCAGCGTTTTTCCGGCCGCTGCCAACGCTCGTGCGGCCGGAGCCGGCGCTCCGGTGTTGTTTCAACCCTGCCTTCAAACGTAATTTCTGCATCGCTGAGCTAGCTCAAGCTCTGCAGTAAACCGCCTTGCGAATAGCTGAGTCAGGAGGGGAAGTCCCGGCTTCTCCTCCAACAGAACGAGCTGCCGGCGCTTTACACATGTAAGACACGGCTGACATGGTTGTAGGACTACACCTACTAAAGTAAGCTTGTTGTTGAGGCAGACCTTGAGCTCGACAGCAACCGCAGGGGCGGTTAATCAGGCGCTGTCGCAGCAGCAGCACTCCGACTGACTTACCTGGTAAAGCACATGCAAAGACGCTTATTTCTCCTCTCCGGTTCCTCTTCCGTCGCGTTGTCAGTGGCTGGTTGCGGCGGGGGTGGAAGCAGTGACGCCCAATCGACGACAAGTCTCGCGAATGGGTCAGCGCCGGGCGAAACTTTCGTCGACGCGACCCTGGCCGATTCGCCCGGCGGACTGTCGGCCCGCGTCCTGGCCGCTTCGACCAACAGCGTCGGTTATCCATTCGGCTCGCGACTGGTCAGGTACGCCGCCGGCATCCGCCCGACCCAGGCCAATTCGGCCATGGACGCCATGCTGACTGGCCAGTACGACAAATGGAAAGCGGCCCGCGTGGTGTCCGCCAGTTCGATCGTGACGGGCGGCTATGCCGTCAAATTCTCGGACCCCAATTTCATCGCGGTGTCCGAAGGCATGGGCTATGGAATGTTGATTGCAGCGCTGTTTGCCGGTTACGACCCGCAGGCGCGCAGCCTGTTCGACGGCATGCTCGCCGTGGTGCGCGCCCGGCCCGCCTATTCGACCACCCAGTTCGACCCGAGCGGCAAGTACCTGATGGACTGGCGGCTCAGAGCCGACGGCTCGTCCGGCGGCGATGGCTGGAACGCGATGGACGGGGACCTGGATATCGGCCTGGCGCTGCTCATGGCCGACAAGCAATGGGGCTCGACCGGCACCTGGAACTACCTGCAGGAGGCGAAGAACACGATCAACGCCATGAAGTTGCTGAACATGAAGGCGGACGGGACCACCAAGGGGCTTCCGAGGCCGGAGAACAACCGCACTTCCGACTACATGATCAGCCACTTTCGCGCCTTCCAGGCGGCGACAGGGGACGGCATGTGGGGCCAGGCGGTGGACCGGGCCTACTCGTTGATCGACCGGATGCAGACCGTGTACTCCCCGGGCGTGGGCCTGGTGCCGGACTTCGTCATGAGTACCGACACGGCGACTCCCTTCCCGTCCACCGGCTACATCGGGGACGGCAACGCCAATGAGGGTTTCTACTGGTGGAACGCCTGCCGCAACCCATGGCGCTATTCCACGGACTTCATGATGACCGGCGATTCGCGCTCGGCACTGGTGACCGGCCGCATGATCGACTTCTTCAAGACGGCTTGCGGCGGCGACCCGGACATGATCGGCACCGGTTACGCGCTGGACGGCAAGATGCTGACCGGCGGCTACAGCCCGGCGTACATCGCGCCGATCTGCGCCGGCGCCTGCGTCGACGCCCGGTTCCAGCCTTTCCTCGATTCGTTGTGGAACTGGAATTCGAAGCACCTGCTGACCGGCTACTACGACTCGGAAATCCAGCTCATGAGCCTGGTTCTCGCTTCTGGGAACTGGTGGACACCGCCCGCCTTGGCTGCCGTTGCGCCAGCTCCTGCTCCAGCACCGGCACCGGCGCCAGCGCCAGTGCCAGCTCCCGCGCCTGCTCCAGGTGCGGCTCCAGCTCCGGCCCCAGCGCCAGCGCCTGCTCCGGCGCCGGCCCCAGCGCCAGTTGCGATTCCCGTCCCGGCCACCGCAGTGATCGCGGCCGGCACCATGCTGGTCAACGGTGACTTCAGCAATGGCCTCAGCCATTGGGCCAATTGGGGCAATGCGCGTGTCGTCAGTGGTGGGGTCCAGGTGGGCGCCGCCGCCGGCGGCATCGCGCAGGGCTTCAAGGTCGTCCCTGGCGGCAGGTACCAGCTGACCGGCGTCGCGAACATTTCGGCGGCGGCGGAAGGCGTGTTCGTCGGCGTGGGCGTCGCCAACAGCGCGGGTCAGATCGTGCTGAACCAGTCGCAACTGGTCAGCTCGCGGACCGCGGTCAACGTGCTCGTCACTTTCACGGTGCCGGCTGGGGCGACCGACGGCTCGGTGTTCATCTGGAAAAACGCGAACGCCGCCTTCGGCATCGTCGATAACCTGTCGGTGGTGCGGCTTTCCTGATCCGGCCGGTGACACGGAAGCCGCCCTCCTACGGGGCGGCTTTTTTCGTTGGAGTAGCCTCAAGGCGGCTTCAAGGAGAACCAGCATGGCAAGCAGCAGCAAGAAGGGCGAAGGCGACAAGGGGGGCGGCAAGAAGAAGCCGGGCCTGTACGCCAACATCCACGCGAAACAGGAGCGCATCGCGCACGGCAGCGGCGAGACGATGCGCAAACCCGGAGCGGACGGGGCGCCCACCACGGAGTCATTCGACAAGGCCGCGGAAGGCGGCAAGGCGAAGAAGCCCGCCAGCCGCAAGAAGTAGCCGGACCCGCCCTGCCGGGATGCGGGAAAATGGCGCATGACCGAAGCCACCAACGAATCAGCCGCAGCATCCTCACAGGCCGGGCGTCCGCCCTTGCCGGACCATCTTTCCGTCGATCCGCGCAGCCCGCACCACGTGGCCGCCATCTTCGAGCACGACATCGGCATCCGCTTCAACGGCAATGAGCGCAGCGACGTGGAGGAATACTGCGTCAGCGAGCGCTGGATCCGGGTGGCCGCCGGGAAGACACTCGATCGGAAAGGCAAGCCGCTGCTGATCAAATTGCGCGGGGCGGTGGAGGCGTTTTACAAGTAATCAAAGCCTTGGCGTGATTCGTCGATCCGGGCAACACTACGAGGCAGGGTTCATGCTGGACAAGGTCAAGCGCGTTTCGATCTATCAGCCGGAACAGACCGGGGCTTTGCCGGCCACCTGACGGTGCGCGACCCGAAGCGCTGGGCAAGAAGCTGGAGCCGATCACGCAGGATGCGGCGGTGTTCTTCGAGGACCACGTCGTCATCACGGACGAGGGCGGCAACGTC
>JAYUHN010000247.1:0-4929 GCA_043766965.1 Ramlibacter sp.
GCTTTCCTGCGTGCCATCACGACGCCCAAGCGGGGCATCGGTCACACCACGCTGCAGAACCTGGGCACGTTCGCAAGCAAGTACAAGGTCAGCCTGTTCGAGGCGCTGTTCTCGCCGTCGCTCGGCACGGTGTTGCCCGCGAAGGCCGTCGGGAGCCTGCACGAATTCGGCCGCTATGTGAACGATCTCGAATTCCGCGCGCGCCAGACCGCGGGCTCCGAGGCGGCCCTCGCCTTCCTGGTGGAGTGGCTGAAGGACATCGATTACGAAAAGCACCTGTATGACGGCGAGGACAGCGAGAAGCTCGCTGCCTCGCGCTGGACCAACGTGCTCGACTTCTGCGACTGGATGGCCAAGCGCTGCGGCGGCGAGATCGAAGACAGTGCCGGCGTCAATATCGCCAGCGAAAGGAAAACGCTGATGGAGGTGGCGCAGACCATCGCGCTGCTTTCGACGATCAACGACCGCGAACAGGACCAGAACGTCGTGACGCTGTCCACACTGCATGCGGCCAAGGGCCTCGAGTGGCCGCACGTGATGCTGGTGGGCGTCACCGAGGGCCTGCTGCCCTTCAAGCTGGGGGATGACGCCAATCCGGGCGGCAAGGCGGACGGGCCGATGTCCGAAGGCATCCTGCAGCGGCTGCAGGAAGAGCGGCGGCTGATGTACGTCGGCATCACGCGGGCCCAGCGCTCGCTGGCGGTGAGCTGGACCAAGAAACGCAAGAAAGGGCGCGAGATGATCGCCGGTGTTCCCAGCCGCTTCATCGCGGAGATGGCCCTGGAGAAAGCGACATCTCGGGAAGATCCACGCGAGAAGCTGAAAGCCCTGCGCGCCGAATTCGCGAAGAAGGCGCTCGATGCTGCAGCCGTCGCGGCCGCTCTGTCATCCCGGGCTACGAGCCGGGATCCATGAATTCTGGATCCCGGGTCGAGCCCGGGATGACAATTCTTTCGTTCACAAGCTGAACTCGTAGTCCACCGTGATCGGCGCGTGGTCGGAAAACTTTTCGGCTTTGTAGATCGATTCGGTCCGGGCCAGAATGCCAACGGCGGGAGTCGCCAGGTGGTAATCCAGCCGCCAGCCGACGTTCTTCAGATAGGCCTGGCCCCGGTTGCTCCACCAGGTGTAGCAATCTTCGGTGGTGGCCGGCTTCAGGTGCCGGTAGACATCGACCAGCCCCGTGTCCGACAACAGTTTCGTCATCCACGCACGTTCCTGCGGCAGGAAACCGCTGTTCTTCCGGTTGCTGCGCCAATTCGTCAGATCCTGCTCCTGGTGCGCGATGTTGACGTCCCCGCAAAGGATGAATTCGCGCCGTTTCTTCAGCTTCACCAGGTGCGAATCGAATTCCTGCAGGAAGCGGAACTTGGCCTGCTGCCGCAGGTCGCCCGACGACCCGCTCGGAAAGTAGCAGCTGATGATCGACAGCTTGCGCCTGGGGGTGTCGAACCGCACCTCGACATACCGCCCTTCGGCATCGAATTCGGTCGAACCATAGCCGACGATCACGTCGCTGGGCGCATGCTTGCTGTAGACCGCGACGCCGGAATACCCCTTCTTTTCGGCGAAATGAAAGTGCCCGCGCAGGCCCGCGAGTTGCTCGAAGCGGCCGACCACGTCTGCGCTCTGCGCCTTGACCTCCTGCACGCAAATACAATCGGGGCTCGCCTTGGCGATCCACGCTTCCACGCCCTTGCTGTGGGCCGAGCGGATGCCGTTGAGATTGAGGCTGGTCAGTTTGAACACGAGGACAGTTCCATGGTGGCAGGTGACGGCCAGGACCCGCTGGCCCAGGAGTTCGTGCAGTTCGCCGTCGAATCGGGCGTGCTGCGCTTCGGGGAATTCAAGACCAAGGCGGGGCGGCTGTCCCCCTATTTCTTCAACGCCGGCCTGTTCGACGACGGTGCCAAGCTCGGGCGGCTCGCCCAATTTTATGCGCGCCGCCTGCTGGCGAGCGGCATCGCGTTCGACATGCTGTTCGGCCCGGCGTACAAGGGCATTCCGCTGGCGGCGGCAGTCGCGATCGAGCTCGCGCGGCTGGGCCGCAACGTCCCGTATGCGTACAACCGCAAGGAAACCAAGGACCATGGCGAAGGCGGCTCGCTGGTCGGAGCGGCGTTGCAGGGGCGCGTTCTCATCGTCGACGACGTGATGTCCGCCGGAACCGCGGCCCGGGAATCGATCGCCATCATCGGCGCCGCAGGCGCGATCGCGCATGGGGTCGTGATCGCGCTGGACCGGGAGGAGATGGCGACCGAAAACGGTGCCGATGTGCAACAGTCGGCCGTGCAATATGTCCGCGGCCAGCTGGGGCTGGAGGTTTGCGCGATTGCGCGACTTTCGGATTTGCTCCAGTATCTCTTGCAGCACAGCGGTCATGCGCTGGGGAAGCATTACCAGCCGGTGCTCGCGTACCGCGAGCGCTACGGCGTGAAGTCCTAAGGAACTGACGAGTGCGGCGATCGTTGTTCATTGCGGCCGGTCTGGCCGTTGTTCTCGGGGCCCTGGCCGGCACCGTAGCCGCCGAAGGCATCTACACCTGCACCGACGCCAAAGGCCGGCGGCTGACGGCCGACCGCCCCATCATCGAATGCATCGACCGCGAACAGCTCGAACTGAGTTCTGGCGGGCTGCCTCGCCGCAAGATCGGCCCGTCGCTCACCGCCGCCGAGCGCGCTGCGGACGACGACAAGGCGCGTCGGCTGGACGAGGACCGCATCCGCCTGGTCGATGAAAAGCGGCGCGAAAAAGCGCTGGTGACGCGGTACCCAAACCGGGGAGTCCACGACAAGGAGCGCGAAGCCGCCCTGGCCATGGTCGATAGCGTCACCGCAGCGGCGCAGAAGCGGACCACCGAACTGCTGGCGCAGCAAAAATTCCTGGACCGCGAAGTGGAGTTCTACAAGCTCGACCCCGCGCGCATGCCGCCGAAGTTGACGCGCCAGATCGATGAAGTCGTGGCGCACCTGGCGGCGCAGAAGCGTTTCGTGGCCGACCAGGACGTGGAAAAGGTCCGGGTCAATGCCCGCTTCGACGAAGAGCTGTCGCGCCTCAAACTACTCTGGGCACAGGAGGCTGTGGCGCCGACGACAACCGTCGCCCGCGGTTCCGCAAGCGGCGCCGGTCGCCCGGCATCCGCCACCCAGGCCGTGCGATAGCTACGGCGTCCATTGAGGGACTGTCATGCCGGACATCCATGCTGTTTGGCAGGCCCCCGTGGATGCCGGGTCAAGCCCGGCATGACAAGATCTTCTTGTTCCGCAATGGCCGCTGGCCGTTGCCCATTACCCCGCGAGCTTTTTCTTTAACAGCTCGTTGACCTGGGCCGGGTTGGCCTTTCCCTTGCTCGCCTTCATGGCCTGACCGACCAGTGCGTTGAACGCCTTCTCCTTGCCGGCCCGAAACTGTGCCACGTTGTCGGCATTGGCGGCGATCACTTCGTCGATGATCTTTTCCAGCGCGCCGCTGTCTGTGGCGGCATCCAGGCCCTTTAGCTTCAAGATTGCCATGACGACCTGCTCGGCCTGTTCCGGCGTGTCGCCGTAGCCACCGGCGAGTTCAGCATTCCGCCAAAAGTGATCGATAACCTGGATCAGTCCAGCCTTGAAAAGTTTGTTCTCCGCGATCATTTTTACGGCCGTACCCAATCTGACGGGTGAAATCGGCAACTCCGAAAAATCGCCGCCGTCCTCGTTGACCCGTCGCGACAGCTCGCCCATGATCCAGTTGCTCACCAGCTTGGGCTGCCCGCTGGCCTTGGCCGCAGCCTCGAAATAAGCCGCCATCGCCTTGCTCTGCGTCAGGGTCGCTGCATCGTATTCGGGCAGTCCGTAGTCGCTGACGAAGCGCGCCGCCATGGCGCGCGGCAGTTCCGCCATCCCGGAGCGCACGCGCCCCACCCATTCCGGCGCGACCACCAGCGGCGGCAGGTCTGGGTCCGGGAAATAGCGGTAATCGGCGGCGTCTTCCTTGGTCCGCATCGCGCGAGTCTCGCCGGTGTCGGGATCGAACAGCACCGTCGCCTGCTGGATCGCGCGGCCTTCCTCGATTTCCCCGATCTGCCAGCGGATCTCGTAATCCATCGCCTGCTGCATGAACTTGAAGCTGTTCAGGTTCTTGATTTCCCGGCGGGTGCCGAGCGGCGCGCCCGGCTTGCGCACCGACACGTTGGCGTCGCAGCGGAAGCTGCCTTCCTGCATGTTGCCGTCGCAAATTCCGATCCAGGTCACGATCTTGTGCAGCTCTTTCGCATAAGCGACCGCCTCCTGGGACGAACGCATGTCCGGCTCGGTGACGATCTCCAGCAACGGCGTTCCCGCGCGGTTCAGGTCGATGCCCGACATGCCGACGAAGTTCTCGTGCAGTGACTTGCCAGCGTCTTCCTCGAGGTGGGCACGCACCAGCCGCACCGACTTCTTTTCGTCCCCCAGCAAGAATTCGACGCTCCCGCCCTGCACCACGGGAATTTCGAACTGGCTGATCTGGTATCCCTTCGGCAGATCGGGATAAAAGTAGTTCTTGCGGGAAAAGATAGACTTCGGTCGCACGGCACAATTGAGGGCCAGGCCAGCGCGAATGGCAAGTTCCACTGCTTGACGATTGAGCACCGGCAGCGCACCAGGCAGACCCAGGCAAACAGGACAGACATTGGTATTGGGAGCAGCTCCAAAGCCGGTTGCACAGCCGCAGAAAATCTTAGTGCGAGTGGCCAACTGGACGTGCACTTCCAAGCCGATGACGGCCTCGTACTTCGCCATCACTTCAGTAGATGGCGTTTCGAGGAGAGTTGAGGACATATTCCATTTTCGTTGGGCATGGCCGGTTGACGCAAGTGGAAGGAAAGTGCCGCCGACGTTTTCAAAGGTTATTTCAAGCGAACAATGTTATTCTGTAAAATCGAAAGTGCCTTGCGAGCAGAGCCTTTTG
>JAYUHN010000248.1:0-1793 GCA_043766965.1 Ramlibacter sp.
CCAGTCCGACTGGCTGCGTCTCGTGCGCGGCCACGTCACGGCGGGCGGCACGGTGGTCAGCGTCCTGCATGAACTGACGATGGCGCTGCAGGCGGACGATCTCATCGTGGTGGCTGCCGGCTGGGTGGTGCACCAGGGAGCGTGCGAGGACCCCGCCACCCACCGCGCCCTGGCCCAGGTGTTCGACGGCCGGGTTTCGGTGCACGCGGTCGACGGCCAGTGGATCGCGCTGCCGCGTATGGATCGCGTTGCCGAGGGGTGATCCGGATTGGCAGTCGTGCGCGGCTGCATTAGCCTTCGCAGCATGAAATTTGCCTTGATTTGCGCCAGGCGCCTGGCTGCGGCCGGCCTCACGGTGGTGCTGCTTGCCTGCGCCGGTGGGTCCACGACTTCTTCCGGCGCTCCGGCCGGTGGCGGCGCCCGGCCCAAGCTGGTCGTGTTGCTGGTGGTCGACGGCCTGCCGCAACGCCAGATCACGGCCTACCGCGACCAGCTGGCGCCGGACGGGTTCGCCCGCTTCCTGGACCGCGGTGCCTGGTTCACGCAGGCGCGCTACGCACATGCGTACACGGTGACGGCACCGGGCCATGCGGCGATGCTGACCGGGGCCTACCCGGACCGCACCGGCATCGTCGGCAACGACTGGCGCGACCCGGCCAGCGGCCTGCCGGTCTACAACACCGGTGACGTCGGCGCCAAATACATCGGCCACGCCACCAAGCCTCTCGATGGCACCAGTCCGCGCAACCTGAAGGTCGAAACCGTCGGCGACGTGCTGCGCCGCGCCGACCCGAGATCGAAAGTGATTTCAGTGTCTGGCAAGGACCGAGGCGCGATCCTGCCGGCGGGCAAATCTGGCACCGCGTACATGTACATGAGTTCGACCGGCCAGTTCGCCTCCAGCACCTACTACATGCAGGAGCATCCGGGCTGGGTCAACGATTTCAATTCGCGCAAACTGGCCGACCGCTATTTCCGGACCCAGTGGACACCGCTGCTGCCGCAGGCGGCTTACGAACGTTCGGTTCCGGACGACCAGCCCTGGTTCGGGCCGCAGGGTGGCAGTCTGCCGATGACGATGGGCGCGGCAGCCGACGCCGCCCCGGGTCCGTCCCTTTACGGCGCATTGCTGCGCAGTCCGTTCGCCGATGCGCTGACCCTGGAGTTCGCGCGCGCCGCCCTTGCGGGCGAGCAGCTCGGTCGCGACGAATCCACCGATATCCTTGCCGTCAGCCTGTCCGGCCACGACTACGTCAATCACGCCTACAGCGCCGAGTCGCGCCTGTCGCACGACCATTTCCTGCAGCTGGACCGGCTGCTGCAATCCTTTTTCCACGACCTGGACGCCGCCGTCGGCGCGGGGAATTATGTCGCCGTGCTCACGTCCGACCACGGCTTCATGCCGGCTCCCGAACTGGCGGCCGCGATCGGACAGCCTTCCGGACGACTCAATGGGGAGCGGGCCCTCGCCGGCTTGAACGCCGGTCTCGAAAAGCAGTTCGGCCAGGGCAAGTGGCTGCTCGGAACGTCGGGCGCGTCGCTGCTGCTGAACAAGGCGCTGGTGGCGCAAAAGAATCTCGACGCGAACACGGTGGCGGAAGAAGCCCGCAAACTCTGGCTCGCCGTGCCGGGCATCGGCACGGCATATACGCGCGCCGAACTGCTCTCCGGCAGCCGCGCCGGCGAGCCTTTTTTCGAGGCGTCGCGCAAGTCGTGGCATCCCGACGTTTCCGGTGACGTGCAGTTCACCCTGAAACCCAACTGGATGTTCACGGCGAGCTCGATCACCACCC
>JAYUHN010000249.1:0-4901 GCA_043766965.1 Ramlibacter sp.
GCGGGATCTCCGGCCACCAGGCCGAAGCGATGGCGGTACGACTGGATCACCACATCGACGAAATCCGGGTTGTCGAACGCCACTGCGCTGCGCTCGAAGGTCGCATCGTCGAAGCGCCAGGTCGGCGACCACAGCCTCCACAGCAGCCGCGTCAGTGCTCGCCGGTCTTGCTCCAGTCCCGCACGGCCACGCGCGTTGTGGAAGTAGTACTGGTACCAGAGCCGGTGCTCGTTCTCGGGGGTGTCGGGCTCCATTCCCTTCGCGATGTCCTGGATGTTGTAGCTGTTGAAGGACACCAGGCCGGCGCAGCGCTGCGGCCATAGCGCCGCCACCACGCAGGCGGCGCGGCCGCCCCAGTCGTAGCCCGCCAGCACGGCGCGCGGCACCCGCAGCGCATCCATCAACGACAGCAGGTCGGCGCCCAGGGCAGCCTGCTCGCCCGAGCGCGGCGTCGCGGCGTGCAGGAAACGCGTGGGTCCGAAACCGCGCAGGTAAGGAACAATGACGCGGCAGCCCGCCGCGGCCAGCACAGGTGCGACTTCCGCGTATGCGTGGACGTCGTACGGGAAGCCGTGCATGAGGAACACGGGCGGGCCGCCGGCGGGCCCGTCTTCGAAGTAAGCGATGTCGAGTACGCCGGCGGCGATGTGTCTGGAAACTTGCATGGACAGCATCATGGGGCGAGTCGCCCCCGCTGGTCTACCATCTCGCCTCAGCCGCCACTTTCGGCCCGGCCCCAGGAACACACCCATGAGAGCAAATCGTCTTCGCGACATCTGGAAGTCGGGCGGCACCGCCGTCAACGGCTGGCTGGCCATTCCCAACAGCTTTTCGGCCGAGACCATGGCGCACCAGGGCTGGGATTCGCTCACCATCGACATGCAGCACGGCGTCGTCGATTACCAGGCGATGGTCACGATGCTGCAGGCGATCTCCACCACCGACACGGTGCCATTGGTGCGAGTGCCGTGGCTGGAGCCCGGTGTGCTGATGAAGGCCCTGGACGCGGGCGCCTACGCAGTGATCTGTCCGATGGTCAACACTCGCGAGGATGCGCAGAAACTGGTCGCATGGACCCATTACCCGCCGCGCGGCGTTCGCAGCTTCGGCCCGGTAAGGGCGCTGCTGTACGGGGGCGCCGACTACGCGCAGCATGCCGACGACACCATCGTCACCTTCGCGATGATCGAGACCGCGCAGGCGCTCGACAACCTCGACGACATCCTGTCGGTGGAAGGACTGGACGCGATCTATATCGGCCCGAGCGACCTGTCGTTGTCGCTGGGCTGCACGCCGACGCTGGACGACGTGGACCCGAAAGCGGCGCAGGCGATCGACCACATCCTGGCGCGGGCCAAGGCGCATGGCGTGGTCGCAGGCATCCATAACGCCGGTACGGCATCGGCGTTGAAGCGACAGGCCAAGGGCTTCCAGTTCGTGACCGTCGCGTCGGACGCACGGCTGCTGGCTACCGGCGCGCAGCAGGTCATGTCGCAGATGCGCGCCGGGAAGCCACCCGGTCCGGCCGGCGGTTATTGACCGCCCAGCGAAACCGGGCGCAGCGCACGCAAGACGTTCTCGGCGGTCGCGGGCGCTTCCATCCGCATCAGGGCGCCCCTGGGCAGGACTGACGCGGCCGCATCCCGCAGTGCCTCCCAGACGCTGATCGCCAGCATGAACGGCGGCTCGCCCACGGCCTTGCTGCCAAACACGTTATCTTCCGGATTCGGCTCGTGCCAGAGCGCAATCGTGAAGTGTTCGGGGATGTCGCCGGTGGCCGGGATCTTGTAGGTGCTGGGGGCGTGGGTTGCAAGGTGACCCTTGTCGTTCCACACCAGCTGCTCGGTGGTCAGCCAGCCCATGCCCTGCACGAAAGCGCCTTCGATCTGGCCGATGTCGATGGCCGGATTGATCGAGCTGCCTACGTCGTGCAGGATGTCGATCTTCAGCACCCGGCTCTCGCCGGTCAGCGTGTCGATCGCCACTTCGCTGCAGGCCGCGCCGTAGGAAAAATAGAAGAATGGCCGCCCGGTGAGCGTGACCTTGTCGTAGTGGATCTTGGGCGTGCGGTAGAAGCCGTCGCTCCAGAGCTGGATCCGGTTCGCGTACGCCGCCTTCACCACCGCGTCGAACGTGCGGGTGGCTTTGGGCGAAATCACGTTGCCGTCCTCGAAGCGGATGGCGCCGGCGCCGCAGCCGTCCAGGCCGCTGACATAAGCGGCGAGGTTGTCGCGCACATTGCGCGCCGCGTACTGCGCCGCCCGGCCGTTCAGGTCGGTGCCGCTCGACGCGGCCGTGGCCGAGGCGTTGGGCACCTTGCTGGTGTCGGTGGCGGTGCAGCGCACGCGCTCGAAGGGCACGCCCAGTTCCTGCGCCACGATCTGCGAGACCTTGGTGTGCAGGCCCTGGCCCATCTCGGTGCCGCCGTGGTTCACCTGCACGCTGCCGTCGGTGTAGACGTGGACCAGCGCGCCGGCCTGGTTGAAGAAGGTGGCGGTGAAGCTGATGCCGAACTTCACCGGCGTGATCGCGATGCCGCGCTTGATCACCGGGCTGGTGCGATTCCAGGCGTCGATCCCGGCGCGCCGGGCCCGGTAATCGCTGCTGCGTTCCAGCTGCGACAACAGCGGATGCAGGATGTTGTCCTCTACCTTCATCTGGTAGTGGGTGGTGTTGCGCTCATCGACGCCGTACAAATTGCGCATCCGCACGTCGAACGCATCCAGCCCGAGCTGGCGGGCGATGTCGCCGAGGATGGCTTCGATGATGATCACACCCTGCGGGCCGCCGAAGCCGCGAAAGGCGGTGTGGCTCTGCGTATTGGTCTTGCAGCGGTAGGAGACGATCTCGACATCGCCCAGGAAGTACGCGTTGTCGGTGTGGAAGATGGCGCGGTCGGCCACCGGACCGGAGAGGTCGGCCGAGAAGCCGCAGTTGGCCAGCATGGTGAGCTTCAAGGCCGTGAGCCGGCCGCTGTCGTCGAAGCCGACGTCGTAGTCGTAGGCGAACGGATGGCGCTTGCCGGTCACCATGAAGTCGTCGTCACGGTCCAGCCGCAGCTTGACCGGCCGCTCGAACTTGTTGGCGGCCAGCGCGGCCCAGACAGCGAGATGGCCGGCTTGCGTTTCCTTGCCGCCGAAGCCGCCGCCCATCCGCTTGCACTGCACCGTCACCGCGTTGTTCTCGAGGCCGAGCGCGTGCGCCACCCAGTGCTGCACTTCGCCAGGATGCTGGGTGCTGGAATGGATCCACCACTGGTTCTGTTCCAGCGGCAGCGCGTAGGCGACCTGGCCCTCCAGGTAGAAGTGTTCCTGGCCGCCGACTTCCAGCTGGCCGCGGAGCGTGTGCTGCGAATTCGCCAGGGCGGTCTCGGGATCGCCGCGCCGCACTGTGACTGGCGGCAGGACGTAGCTTTGCGCCGCGTGGGCAGCGCGCGGCGTGAGCACCGGCGCAAGAGCCTCGATCTTCAGTTGCACCTTGCGCGCGGCGCGACGCGCCTGCATCACCGTGTCGGCGACGACCAGTCCGACCACCTGGCCGATGTGCTGCACCGTGTCGATGGCGAATACCGGTTCGTCGTGGACGAAGGTGGCCAGCACAGGATCGCCCGGAATGTCGCGCGTCAGCACCACGCCGTGCACGCCGGGCATGGCAAGCGCCGCCGCCGCGTCGATGCCGAGCAGGCGGCCGTGGGCAACGGTGGAGAGGATCGGCGCGGCGTGCAGCGTGCCTTTGACCTCGGCGATATCGTCGACGTAAGTGGCTTCACCCGCGACTTGCGCCCGTGCGCTTTCGTGCGGCCGGGAGACGCCGGCTGGCGGGCCGCTGCCGGCAGGGACATGGGGTGATTCGGTAGCCGGTGCGAGATTGCGCTCGCCCGCGTCGGCGGCCCCGCCGGGTCCGCCGCCGGTCGCCGCGTCGAATTCCTTGTCGCGCGCGGTCATGGCGGCTTGCCCGGGCCATTGTCACCCTTGTCATTGCGGGCCTGACCCGCAATCCATGGCTCCGGATGCATGGATCCCGGGTCGTGGCCCGGGATGACAATTTCCTGGCCCGGGATGACAACTTGCGGGGGCGGGATGACAGCCGCCGGGATGACGGTCAGCGAGTCGAGGTTGATGTCCTGCACGCCCTGGCTTTCCAGCCAGTAGCGCCGCACCAGGTTGCCGAGCACCTCGCTGCGGTACGCGGCCGAAGCGCGCATGTCGGAGATCGGCTGGAACTCGGCGCGCAGCACCTGCGCCGCCTGCAGCGCGACGCCCTCGTTCCAGTCTCGCCCGATCAGGAACGATTCGGTCTCGATCGCCCGGACCGGCATGGCCGCGACACCGCCTGCGCCGATGCTGACCCTGGCGACGGTCCTGCCCTCCAGGGCCATGCCGATGACGAGGCACACCGCCGAAATGTCGTCGTCGAAACGTTTGGAGATCTTGTAGGCGCGAAGAAACTCTGGCCCCGGACGCGGCACCTTGATCCACGCGACCACTTCATCGGGCGCCAGCACCGTCTTGCGATAGCCGGTGTAGAAATGCTCCAGCGGCATGTCGCGGTGGCCGCGCACGCTGAGCAGCACCACGTGAGCGCCCAGCGCGATCAGCAGTGGCATCGAGTCGCCGATCGGCGAGCCGTTGGCGACATTGCCGCCGAGCGTGCCGGAATTCCGCACGGGCAAGCCGGCGAAGCGCTGGGCAAACTTCTTCAGCTGCGGGCGCTCCTGCACCAGCGCCGCGAACGCATCCGTGAGCGTCACGGCGGCGCCGATCGCGATGTGGTTCTCGTAGCGCTCGACGCGGCGCAGTTCCGCGACCCTGGTCACGTCGAGCACCCGCTCGAAGCGCATGTGCATCTTGTTGATCCACAGCCCGACATCGGTGCAGCCGGCGACGACCTGGGCGCCAGGA
>JAYUHN010000250.1:0-4884 GCA_043766965.1 Ramlibacter sp.
TTCAATTGTCTCTCGCGTTTGTACGACTACAGCGAAGGCGCGATCCGCTTCGATGGCCAGCCCCTCGAAGGCTTGCCGCGGTACCGCATGGCGACGCTGGGCATTGGCCGCACCTTCCAGAACCTGGCGCTGTTCCGGACCATGACCGTGCTCGACAACATCAAGGTCGGACGCCACAGCCGCACCCGAAAAGGCTTTCTTGCCAATGCGTTACGCGCGCCGGGTGTCGCGTCCGAAGAGTCGGAATCGGACAGCCGCGCCCGCGAACTGGTGCGCTTCCTCGATCTGCAATCGGTCGCGCACCTGCGTGTCGCGGATCTTCCGTTCGGCACGCAGAAGCGCGTCGAGCTGGGCCGCGCGCTGGCGAGCGAGCCCAAGCTGCTGCTTTTGGACGAGCCCGCGGCCGGCTTGAACCACGAGGAAGTGGCGAGCCTGGGGGGGCTGATCCGCAGCCTGCGCGACCAGCTCAAAACCACCATCCTGCTGGTCGAACACCACATGAGCCTGGTGATGAGCGTCTCCGACAAGGTGGTCGCACTCAACTTCGGCCGCAAGATCGCCGAGGGCACACCGGCCGAAGTGCGCCAGCATCCCGACGTGATCACCGCATATCTCGGAACCGCCAGCTGATGGCCGCTTTGCTCGAAGCCCGCAAGCTGCGCGCGTCGTACGGCCCGACGCAGGTGTTGCACGGCATCGACCTGTCGATCGAGGAAGGCTCCATCACGACGCTGCTGGGGGCCAACGGCGCCGGCAAGACGACGACGCTGCGGGCGCTGTGCGGCATGGTCAAGACCGGCGGCGAGATCCTGTTCGCGGGCAAGCGCATCGACGGCCGGGCGACCGAAGACATCGTGCGTCTGGGCGTCGCGCATGTTCCTGATGGCCGCGGCACGTTCGGCAGCCTCACCACCGAGGAGAACCTCAAGCTCGGCGCCTATGTGCGCAAGGACAAGGCGGCGGTCGAGGCTGATTACGAACGCATGTACGGCTACTTTCCACGGCTGAAGGAGCGGCGCACCCAGCAGGCCGGCACGCTCTCGGGCGGCGAGCAGCAGATGCTGGCGCTGGCCCGCGCCTTGATGCTGCGGCCCGGCCTGCTGTTGATGGACGAACCGTCGTTCGGACTGGCGCCGCTGATCGTGAAGGAGATTTTCCGCATCATGAAGGCCATCAATGCACAGGAGAAGATGACCATCCTGCTGGTGGAGCAGAACGCGGCGATGGCGCTGGAAGTGGCCGACCACGCCTACCTGATGGAGACCGGCACACTGGTCCTGTCCGGCCCGGCCGCGCAGGTGAAGCAGGACGAAGCGGTGCGCCGCTCGTACCTCGGCTACTGAGCGAAGCGGCTGCGCAACATGGAAACCTTTCTGCACCAGGTCGTCGCCGGGCTCGCCACCGGCGGCATCTATGCCAGCGTGGCGCTGGCGCTGGTGATGATCTACCAGGCGACGCACCACATCAATTTCGCCCAGGGCGAGCTGGCGATGTTCGCCACCTACATCTGCTGGAGCCTGATCAACGCCGGCGTGCCGTACTGGGTGGCGTTCTTCGCCACCATCGCGATCGCTTTCTGCCTGGGCGTGCTGATCGAACGCATCATCATCCGGCCGGTGGAGCGCGCGCCCGTGCTCACGGTGGTCGTGGTGTTTCTCGGCCTGCTGTTCATCCTCAACAGCATGGCCGGCTGGATCTTCACCTACACCATCAAGTCGTTCCCCAGCCCGTTCCCGAAGGAGCCGCCGTTCGGGTTGCACATCGTCTCGTCGCATGAAGTCGGCGCCGTGGGCGTGACGCTCGTGGTGCTGGTGCTGCTGTTCGCTTTCTTCCGCTTCACCCCGCTCGGCCTCGCGATGCGGGCAGCGGCGCAGAACCCGGACTCCAGCCGGCTGGTCGGCATCCGCGTCGGTTGGATGCTGGCGCTGGGCTGGGGGCTGGCTGCGGCGATCGGATCCACGGCCGGAATGATGGTGGCGCCGATCGTCTTCCTCGATCCCAACATGATGTCGGGCATCCTGCTCTACGCTTTCGCGGCAGCGCTGGTCGGCGGCATCGACAGTCCGGGCGGCGCGGTGCTGGGTGGCTTCCTGGTCGGCGTGCTGGAAAACATCGTCGGCGCCTACCTGATCGGCACCGAGCTCAAGCTCACCGTGGCGCTGGTGCTGATCGTCGGCGTGCTGGTGGTGCGGCCGGCGGGGCTGTTCGGCAAGGTGATCGTGACACGTGTCTGACATGAACGATCTGGCCAGCCACCCGGTCAACCGCATCCAGCCGCTGCCCATGCTGCTGGTGGCGCTGGCGCTGCTTGCTGCCTGCGCCTTGCCGTTTTTCCTCAGCAACTACAGCACTTTCCAGATGACGATGGTGCTGGTGTACGCCATCGCGCTGCTGGGGCTGAACATCCTCACCGGCTACAACGGGCAGATCTCGCTCGGCCACGGCGCGTTTTACGCAATCGGCGCTTATGCGACAGCGGTGCTGATGGACAAGTTCGGCTGGCCGTACTGGGCCACGCTGCCGGTGGCCGCCGCGGTCTGCCTGTTGGCCGGCTTCCTGTTCGGATTGCCGGCGCTTCGGCTCGAAGGGCCGTACCTCGCGCTTGCCACCTTCGCGCTTGCCGTCGCGCTGCCGCAACTGCTCAAGTACAAGCACCTCGAGGAGTGGACCGGCGGCGTGCAGGGCATCGTCATCACCAAACCCGAATCGCCGATCGCCACGTTGTTCGGGCAGGCGATGAACGGCGACCGCTGGCTGTACCTGTTCACTCTCGGCGTCACGGTGGTGATGTTCGTGATCGGCTGGAACCTGCTGCGCGGGCGCATCGGCCGCGCGCTCATCGCCATCCGCGACCAGCCGGTGGCGGCGGCGTCGATGGGCATCGACAACGCCATGTACAAAAGCCTGGCCTTCGGCGTCAGCGCGATGTTCACCGGAGTCGCCGGCGCGCTCGGCGCCATCGCCGTCGCCTTTGTCGCGCCCGACAGCTTCACCGTGTTCCTGTCGCTGAGCCTGATGGTCGGCATGGTGATCGGCGGCCTGGCCTCGATCAGCGGCGCCTTCTTCGGTGCGCTGGTGGTGCAGTTCGTCCCCAACGTCGCCGACCACATTTCGAAAGCCGCGCCCGGCGCGATCTATGGCGCGATGCTGATCCTGTTCATGTATGTCATGCCGACCGGCATTGCCGGCGCCATCCGCCTGGCCTGGGGCAAACTCCGGCGGCACCGCAGGCGCCAGCTCGAAGCCTGAATTGCCCCGAGCCACTTTCCCGTTCACTGATTCCAAAGGAGCCATCATGTTGTCAAGAAAGACTTTCCTCGCCGCGTCGCTCGCATTAGGCCTGGCGACGCTGGGGGCCCCTGTCGCCGCCCAGAAAAAATACGACCCCGGCGCCACCGACACCGAGATCAAGATCGGGCAGACCATGCCGTACAGCGGTCCTGCTTCCGCCTACGGCACGATCGGCAAGGTCCAGGCCGCGTATTTCAAGATGCTCAACGAGCAAGGGGGCATCAACAAGCGCAAGATCAATTTCATCTCGCTCGACGACGGCTACAGCCCGCCCAAGACGGTCGAGATGGTGCGCCGGCTGGTGGAGCAGGACGAGGTGCTGTTCATGCTCGGTACGCTCGGCACGCCGTCCAATACGGCGATCCACAAGTACATGAATACCAGGAAGGTGCCGCACCTGTTCCTCGCGACCGGTGCGTCGAAGTGGAACGATCCCAAGAACTTTCCGTGGACGATGGGCTTCAACGTCAACTACCAGTCCGAGGGCAAGCTGTATGGACTGGACATCCTGCGCACCAGGCCGAACGCGAAAGTCGCGGTGCTTTACCAGAATGACGACTACGGCAAGGACTATCTCAAGGGTTTCAAGGAAGGCCTGGGCGACAAGGCGAAGACGATGATCGTGGCGGAGCAGACCTACGAGGTGACCGATCCGACCATCGATTCGCAGATCGTGTCGTTGAAGGGATCGGGCGCCGACACATTCTTCAACATCACGACCCCCAAGTTCGGCGCGCAGGCGATCCGCAAGGTGGCGGAGGTCGGGTGGAAACCGGTGCATTACCTGAACCAGGTTTCCGCGTCGGTCGGCTCGGTGCTCAAGCCGGCGGGCCTGGACAACGCGGTGGGACTGATCTCGATGCAGTACACCAAGGACCCGACCGACCCGGCCTGGCAGAACGACCCGGTGATGAAGGACTACTTCGCCTTCCTGAAGAAATACGCGCCGGACGTCGGCGTGGATGACGGCATCGGGACCTATGGTTACGCGGTGGCCCAGTTGATCGAGCAGGTGCTCAAGCAGGCCGGCGACAACCTGACGCGCGAGAACATCATGAAGCAGGCGGCCAGCCTGAAGAACTTCCAGGTGCCGATGGCGATCCCGGGCATCCTGGCCAATACCGGCCCGGACGATTTCGCGCCGTTCCAGACCATGCAGCTGGTCCGTTTCGACGGCAAGACCTGGACACCGTACGGCAAGCCGGTGGATGTGAAGTAATCGCAGCGAGCCTGCCCCGAAACCGTAAACAACGATTTACAACGAGGAGAAGCAAGGATGAAAAGCGAACTCTGGTACCTGGCGCTGGTGACTGCATTCACCGGCCTGCTGTGGCTGCCCTACATCCTGGACCGGGTCAGTGTCTGGGGCCTGACGGATGCGGTCGGTTACCCAGCCAACCCGAAGCCGCAGAGCGTGTGGGCACAACGGCTGATGAAGGCGCACGCCAACGCGGTCGAAAACCTGGTGATTTTCGCGGCGCTGGTCCTGACCGCGAACGCCGCGGGCATCAGCAACGGCGCCATCGCCACGGCGGCGATGGTCTTCTTCTGGGTCCGGGTGATCCATGCTCTCGCCTATACATTCGGCGTGCC
>JAYUHN010000251.1:0-1777 GCA_043766965.1 Ramlibacter sp.
AGCGTCATCGCGAATGCCTGCGCTTCCCACGGCGCATTGAACACGGGCCCGTCCCGGTCGCCAGGGACGCCGGCCAGTTCAGGCGGCAATGGCCCGTTCAAGCCGGCTCCAGGTAAGGCTGCCATGCATCGACCGACACGTGCACACCCACTGCAGCATCGGGGCCCCACAGCTCTTCTCCATCGAACACCACGGTGTACAAATGCTCAGGTCTCTCGCCGAGACCTTGGGCGTGCGTGTCCGCGAAGACGTGGCAGCCGTGAAGCCGCGCGATCACCCCGCACCTGCCGCGCACGTAGCCGGGCAGGCGCGTATGGTGCGACGGGGGCTGGGCCTGCATGCGCACGCGCTGCCCGACCACAAAGCGCGGCGGCGATGTTGGAGCCCGCAACGTCGGAGATCCGCTGGCCAAGGCCGCCGTAACCTCCGCCGCCAGCAGCACGCGGGCCACCGGCACGGGCGGGTGCAGCGGCTGGCCGGCTTCCACTTCGTCCGGCAGAACCTGGCCGCGCTCGGCCAGCAGCTTTTCCAGCCCGGCCAGCCAGATCTCGTAGTAGCTCATCTGCAGGTAAGCAGGCAGCGTCTCACGTGCGGCACGGCTCATGTCGATGTTCCAGCTGCGCGTCGCACCCATTGCCAGCGTCAGGGCGAGCACCAGCGGCTCCCAGCTCGCATGAAAGAGTTCGTCCTCGGGTTCCGGCACGACTGGCCCGAAGCCGGGACGGCCGCCTAGGTCCGCGTGCGATAGATAGCTCATGCGACGGATGCGGGTTGCTTTGGCAAGCCGGTCCCGATCATGCTGTCGCGGGTGACGAGCGCGGCCAGCTGCTCTTCGTCCAGATGCCCGGTCCCGGCGGGCCGCTGTGGAATGACCAGGTAGCGCACTTCGGCGGTCGAGTCCCAGACGCGTACCTCCTGCTGCGCCGCCAAAGTCACGCCGAAGTCGGCAAGCACACTGCGCGGATCGCGGACCACACGCGAGCGGTACGGCGCGCTCTTGTACCAGACGGGAGGGAGGCCCAGCACCGGCCACGGGTAGCAGCTGCACAGGGTGCACACCACCATGTTGTGGACTTGCCCGGTGTTGGGCACGGCAACCATGTGTTCACCCTGGCGGCCGGCATAACCGAGCGACGCGATCGCGGCCGTGGCATCACGCTGCAGCCATTCGAAAAACGCCGGGTCTGTCCAGGCGCGGGCAACGACACGCGCGCCGTTGCGTGGGCCGATCCGCGTCTGGTAGGTATCGATCAGCACGTCGAGCGCGGCAGGATCGATGTACCCCTTCTGCGTCAGCACCGTTTGCAGCGCGCGGACCCGCACTTCGGTCGGGCCGAGGTCGCTGTGATCGTGGTCGTGATCGTGGGAATGCTCGTGCATCGCGGAATCATAGCGCCGGAGGCCACGGGGTAACGCCGCCTTCAGCGCGCCGTATCGAAAGCAAAGTCGTCGAACAGGGTGACGCTGTCGGCCTTGGTCCAGACGCCGACCTTGCCCGCACCGGCAATGCGGTCGTTGTCTGCCTCGATGTGCAGTTTGCCGTCCAGCAGCACACGGATGTGCATCCCCTTGAATTCGACCCGAAGCACGTGCCACGCGTTCGGGGCCACCGGAGCGTCCTGGTACTTGATGGTGCGGCGCGAGCCATCTTGCGTTAAGTACAGCGACACGTTGTTCTCCAGGGCATTGGCCCGCGCCACGTAGTAGTTGTCGCCGTCCTTCCAGCGCCAGACGATCCCGCCGGCCTGGTCCTCCTTGCCCGAAAGCGGCTTGAAGC
>JAYUHN010000252.1:0-4871 GCA_043766965.1 Ramlibacter sp.
GCCTGCCCGATCCAGCGATCGAGCATCTGCGCCAACACGTCGCTTTCCATCGGCTTCGACAAGAAGTCGTCCATCCCGGCGGCCAGGCATTTCTGGCGCTGCTCTCCCGAAACGTTGGCCGTCAGGGCGATCACCGGCAAGCGCCAGCCGGCCGCCCGCAGGCGGGACGTCGCCTCGTAGCCGTCCATGACCGGCATCCTGCAGTCCATCAGCACCAGGTCGAACTGCTCCTTGGGAACCGCGTCCAGCGCCTGCTGGCCATCGTTGACGATCGTCACGTTCCGGTAGCCGCAGATTTCCAGCATGCCCCTGACCACGATCTGGTTGGTCGCGTTGTCCTCGGCCACCAGGATGCGCTCGCCGCGAAGCGGCCGCCGCGGCTTCCCGCTTGCGACCGGTTCCACCGCGGTTAGCGTTGGTTGCGGCGCACGGGTGAACGGCACCCGGCAGCGGAACGACGCTCCGCGTCCCGGCTGGCTGCGCAACGTCACGCTGCCACCCATCTGCTCGCAGAGTTGCTTGACGATCGCCAGCCCGAGTCCGGTGCCACCGTATTCACGCGTGGTGGAACTGTCGGCCTGGACGAAGCGCTGGAACAGGCCCTGCTGGACGTCTTGCGGGATGCCGATTCCAGTGTCGTGCACGGTGAAGCCAAGCATCAGGCGGTCGCCCGCCGCGGGCGCGGCATGGATGTCCAGGCCGACCTCGCCCTGGTCGGTGAACTTCAGCGCATTGCTCAGGAGGTTGTTCAGGACCTGGCGCAAGCGTCCGGGGTCGCCGACGACCGTCCCCGGCACCCCGGGATCCAGCCGCACCTCGAAATCCAGCCCCTTCGTCTTTGCCCGCAGCCCGTACAGGTCGCTGAATTCACGCGCCATTTCAACCAGGCTGAATTCGACCTGCTCGAACTCGATCCGCCCGGACTCGATCTTGCCCAGATCGAGCAGGTCGTTGATGAGGCCCAGCAGGGCCTGCGCGCTGGAATGGGCCAGCTCGACGTAGCGGCGCTGTTGGGTGGGAAGCGTTTCGGCCAGCAGCACGGCGGTCATGCCGAGGACGCCGTTCAATGGCGTGCGCATCTCGTGGCTCATTGTGTCAAGGAATTCGGTTTTCGCGCGGTTCGCGGCCTCCGCCGTTTCCTTGGCGCGCTTGATCTCGGCGTCGGCGCGATGGCGCTCGGTGACGTCCCGGAAACTCCAGACCCGCCCGGTCGGGGCGCCGTCCAGTGCCATGGCGCGGCCATAGCGTTCGAAGACGCGCCCGTCCTTGAATTCGAGGACGTCGAACGACTCGGTCTCCGGCGCCTCGTACAGTTCCATGACGCGACGCGTATAGCTTTCCGGATCGTTCACCTGGGAAACGACGATGTCGCCCCACCGTTGCCGGGTGGCGCCCACCATGTCGTCCGGGAGCCTGAGCATTTCCACCAGCCGGCGGTTGAACAGCACGATGTCGCGCGCGCCGCCCACCACCAGGATGCCATCGGCCGTGGCGTCGAGCGTCGCCCGCGTGATCGCCGCGCCGCGTGCCAGCTGCAGTTCCGCCAGCTTGCGTGCGTCGATGTCCTGGTTGGTGCCGGTCGCGCGCACTGCGCGGCCTTTCGCGTCCCGCCGCGACACCCGCCCCTGGCTGTGGATCCAGATCAGGGACCCGTCGTTGCGGGCCATCTGGTGCTCGATGTCATAGCGCTCGGTCTCGCCTTTCAGGGCTGCCGTGAGAGCCAGGCCGATGCGTTCCTGGTCATGCGGCGGCACCCGGGCGATCAGGCCCTGGAAGTCAGTGACGGTCACCTGGCGCGGACCTCCGAGCAGTTCCGACCAGTTTTCCGACAGGTAACCGAGGCCGGTGTCGAGGTCAAGGTCCCAGAGCGCCAGGCGCGAGGCGTCCATGGCGCGCTTCTGCCGCTCTTCACTCTCGCGCAGCGCCTGCTGCGACGCTCTCTGGCCGGTGATGTCCTGCAGCGCACCGACCAGCCGTACCGCATGCCCGCCCTCGAATTCCGCAACACCCACCGAGCGGACCCAGATCGACCGGCCGGCGGCGGTCACCATCGGCAGTTCGAGATCCCACGGCGCGCCGCTGCGCAGGGCTTGCCGCAACGCCTGAAGCATGACGCGCCTCGGCTCCGCGCCGAAGTATTTGAGATGTTCGTCGAAACCGGCCTGGTGCCCGGGCTCCAGGTCGTAGATGCGGCAGTTCTGGTCGGTCCACTTCACCGTTCGGGCGGCCAGGTCGGCCTCCCAGCCGCCGACGCCGCTCAGGCGTTCGGCACGTTCGAGGAAGCGATTGGCCGCGCGCAGCTGCTGCTCCACCTGCTTGCGGTGCGTGGTGTCGCCCGCAACACCGACGAACCCCGGTTGCGGCGGCTCGCCGCGCAACGCCGGGCGGGCCTGCATCCGGATGAAGGTGGGGGGATCCTGCTCCTGCACTCCCAGGACCCGGAACTCGGTGTCGAACGGCTCGCCGCCGGACACCGCGGCCTGCCAGGCACGCAGCACGCGGTCCCGGTCCTGCGGATGCACGGCCTGCGACCAGTGCCGGCTGAGTGGACCGGCCGCGTCGGTTCGCATCAGGACCTGCCAGCGGACGCTGGCCTGGACCACCTGCCCGCTTGCATCCGCCTCGAACACGCCCAGCGGGAAGGCGACGGAGATCGCCTCCAGCACCGCCTTGTCGTGCATGTTGTTCACGCGGTGAGGGCCTCCAGCGCCTGTTCCAGGTCGGCCCGCAAGTCGTCGACAGCTTCCAGTCCGACCGAAAACCGCACGAGTACACCGTTGTGCCGCCAGCCCCCCAGCCGCGGGCTGCGCATCGATGCAACGTCGTACGGAACCACCAGGCTCATCGGGCCGGCCCAGGAAAACCCGAGCTTGAACAGGTGCAAGGATTCGCAGAACGCCTCGACCTGTCGAACGCTGTAGCGTTCATGGAACACAACGGAAAACAACCCCGCTGCCAGGCCCTGCGCACCCGCGGCGCCGCCGGTGCACAGGGCCTTCCAGTGGGCGTGGCCCGGCGAGCCCTCGAACGCGGGGTGCAGCAGTTGCACGATTTCGGGACGCGCTGACAGCCACCCCGCGAGGTCGCGCGCCGCGCGGTCGTGGGCCTCATAGCGCAGCGACATGCTGGGCAGCGAACGCAGCACCGACTCGGCGTCGTTGGCGCCGATGCCCAGACCCAGCCGCATGTGGGCCAGCTTGATCTTCAGGTGCAGCGCCTGGTCGCGCGTGACGATGCTTCCCATCAGCAGGTCGCCGCCGCCACTGGGGTACTTGGTCAGCGCCTGCACCACGATGTCGGCGCCGCTTCCAGCCACGCGCTGCGCTCCCGGTCCCAGGTCGAAGCCATTGAACGCCAGCCCCGCGCCCCAGGTGTTGTCCAACACGGAGGTGACACCGCGTTCGCGGCAGATCTGCGCCAGTTGCGCCAGCGGCGGGAATTCCATCGTCACGGAGCCCGGCGCCTCCAGCCAGACGAGCCTTGTTCGGGGTCCCATGAGCGCCTGCAGGTCCGCCGGGTTCATCGGGTCATACAGCTGGTGGCCGATACCCCAGTTTTTCAGTTCGCCTTCGGCCAGCGCCTTGCCGGGACCGTAGGCGTTATTGGGCAGCAACACCTCGTCGCCGGTCGCGAGCAGCGCGAGGTTCACGTTCGAAATCGCCGCCAGCCCGCTCGGGACCAGCACGCACTGCCGGCCGCCCTCCAGCGTCGCGATCCGCTCTTCCAGCAGGAACGTGGTCGGCGTGCCGTGCAGGCCGTACGTGTATCCGGTCTTGTCCTTCCAGTTGCGCGATCGCAGTGCCGCGACGGTCGGAAAGATGACGGTCGACGCCTTGAAGACACCCGTCTGGGGCGCCTCGAAGCCGGCCGGCGCCTTGTACGGATGGTGGATCAGGCCGGTGGCGATCTTGCTCATGGAAGGCATGGTAGCCGCCCCGCCGCAAACTGCCACTGGAATGGCGATGAGGGTCACAGTTGGACACATTGCGCGACAGCCGATCGGCGCAACGGCGATTCTTGCCGCCTAGAATCGACTCGTGCCCCACGCCGAATCCACCGACGACACGTTCACGCTCTGGCGCCGTTCCTATAAGCAGTTGCGCCTGCTCGAAAGCGAGCTGGTGACGAAGTCGCGTTCCGGCGAGGATCCGCTGGTGATCGCCGGCATGTACGAGAACGTCGAAGCGTTGCGGGCCCGCACTTCAGACCTGTTTCACCTGGCGCAGACCGCCGGCATGGCGCACCAGATCCCGTTGGCGCGGCTGATTGCCTTGCCGATGGAAACCACGGCTTCCGAATTCGGCGCGCTTCACGGCGGCGGGTGACAGCCCTCTGCGGCTAGTGATCGGACGGTCTTTTGAGGCAGGTGCGGGTCATCGCGCCAGCTTGGGACCGAAGCCGATCACCAGCCCGCGCTCGGTCACGGTGACCGTCTCCGGCTCCAGGCCCATGACATCGGCCAGCCGCAGGTCGCCGGGTTCCAGGCGGTGCAGCACCACCTCGCCAAAGGTCCGTTGGGCCAGCGCCTGTCCCAATGCGTCGAGCATCCCGGGATACGGCTGCGGCAAATCCGAAATGCGAAAGGACAGGATTCGCAACCGGTGCGCCCGCAGCGTCTGGTCGCTGCGCTCGTAGCGCAAGGCGAAGTCGATCTCGAGTTCACCGCTGGAAGCGCGGGCCAGCACCGGCCCGCTTGCCTCCAGCGCCATTTCGGCCGCCACCCGATCGGCCTGTGGCAGCAGCTGGAGCACTGGCTTGCGCACCATGAGCTGCAACAGCCCGCCGGCGGCGAAACGCAGTGGAAAGCGCCGGTCCACGGCAGCCTGCAATTGTTCCGGTGAAATCGTGTAGGAAGGAAGGCTGTCGGCTGC
>JAYUHN010000253.1:0-12793 GCA_043766965.1 Ramlibacter sp.
ACTATGAACGCGACACGGCCAACCCTGCCGCGGTGTATGCCGATCCGACGCGGCGCGCGTCTTATCTGAAAATGTACGGCAACATCTGTTTCGATACGCGCGAAAACTACATCAATTTTCCTTGGTCATCCGAAGCCAAATAGTTCTACCGCAGCGGCCGGCCTTGGTTGCGCACAATTGTTTCGCGAGCGCGCCGAGCGGGAGCTCACTGGAGGAAGGCAGCGTCTCGCCCCGGCTGCAAGATCACACAGAATCGACCAGCCCCCAAGCCATGACCGCCCACCCTTTCGTCATCCTCTACGTCGAGGACAACGACTACATCCGCGAGTCGTTCGCCGAGTTGCTCGCCACTGCGGAGCGCCGGATCGTGTGCGTGGCGGACAGCGCCGGCGCGCGCGCGGCGATGCGCGAGCAGGATGTGAACCTGCTGATAACGGACATCAACCTGCCCGACGGATCGGGCCTCGACGTGGCGCGCGAGGCCCTTCGGCAGAACCCGAGGCTGCCGGTGATCGTCTGCTCCGGGCATGACTTGAGGGACGTCGCCCGGTCGCTCGGCCCTACCGCTCATCCGCTGATGAAGCCCTTCGAGCTGGACGAACTCGAGGCGCTGATCGAGCGGCTCGCGCGATCAGCGACCTGACTGCCGCGGCCGCGGCTGGTCCCACGTACTACCGGCACCTCTCCACTGCACCGCCGCGCTCCGGTTGGGGCGCAGGCTCGGGCTAAGCAGCCTGTTGGCGCAGCTCGATGGCGAAACCCCGCTGCACCCCGGGGCGCGCCATCAACTCTGCGTACCAACGTGCCACAGACGGAAAATCAGCCAGGTCGACCTGATGTTTGCCATGGCGCCACACCCATCCAAGGATGGCAAAGTCGGCAACGGACAGCTCCTTCGCAAACCAGCGTCGGTCTTCGAGGTGGCGGTTCATCACCCCGTAAAGCCTTCGCGTCTCCACTCGGAAGCGTTCGAGGCCGTATCGCCGGTCCTCCTCCTTGGCTAGCCCCAGGAAGTGGTGAACCTGGCCGGGGATCGGACCGAAGCCGCCGACCTGGAACATCAGCCACTGCATCACTTCGGACTGGTCCGCGATCGATGCCGGCCAGAACATACCGGTCTTCTGCCCTAGGTACACCAAAATCGCACCGGACTCGAAAATGCTGAGCGGCCCATCCGGCCCTTCGTCGTCCACGATCGCAGGAATCTTGTTGTTGGGACTGATCCGCAGGAACTCCTCGGTGAACTGCTCCCCCTTTCCGATGTCGACAATGGTCACGTCGTAGTGAAGCTGCATTTCTTCGAGAGCGACGCTGATTTTTCGGCCGTTGGGAGTGTCGAATGCGTAGAGATGGATCATGGTCTGCGATTGTGCGAGGTCAGGCAACAGCGCCAGGAGACGCGCCTCTTGCGGCAATCTCCTTGTTGCAGCATTCCAGATCAGCGGTAGTAAGGACAGCCCTAGTGCGTTGTTGGCTTGTCAGGCGACACGACAAACTGACCCCCTGACGACATGAGGAATTGACCCCCTCATGGCAGGAGGTCAGATGGAAGCAGAAGCGTTCGAGCAAGCTCCACGATCCGATCGGATCGAATGGAGACAGGCGATGCAGGCACCAAAGGATGTAGAAGCGATGCTCAAGCTGGCGTCGCTGGGGTGGGGTGCCAAACGCATCGCAAAGGAACTGGGTTGTAGCCGCAACACGGTCCGTCGGTACCTTCGCCAAGATGGCTGGCAACCTTGCGAATCCCCACAGAGGTTCGGTCGCTTGGACTCCAAGCAGATCCGCGCGCGGGCCACCTCACGCTGGATCGGCAATGGCGACCGGGAGTGTTCTGGCCGCCCGCCTCACCAGACGAAAACAGATGTTTGAGCTCATGGCTTTGCAAAAGGCCCCAGGGACAACCGTTGATGATTTACACCTAGTCCTCGAGCTCAGCTCCCGCGTCAAGCGCCCCATTTGGGATCCCGGCTGCGAACCAGAGACTGCCGGCATTGATGATCAGCAGCACAGGGGTCTTGCACAGATTTGGCATCGGGCCGCTCAGCGCAGAATCAATGCGAAAGTCGCCATTTGGCTTGAGCGGAACAAGCGGCGATGAATCGCCGACCAGCACGTTGTCGCAGTACAAACGAGCCCGCACCTTCTGCCCCGCGGGCGTTCCAATGGCGGGGCCACCGGCCAGCAACAGGCCTCGGCCGTCTACCCGAATCCGGCCGTCATCCGCGACCTCTGCCGTGAGTTTTGAGATAACCCAGGGCCGCCCGCCCGGAGGCACTCCATTCACATCATTCACCTGCGCAGCAAGCAATGGGGTCCCTGCGCGCAGCGGCTGCGATCCGATGCCCCCTTCGAACTGAATTTCGCCTGCGGTCGCCGCCGCCGCAAACATCATGGTGGCAGCTAAAGCGGCCGCACCGCTATGGAATAAGTTGAACAAAGCGGGCGCAACAGCGGGCGGGACGGTCTCCCGTTGAGAGTCAGCATCAATTCTCATGGCGTTATCCTTTAAGTTTTGAACACAGAAGGACCCCTGATCCAGCATAAAGCGTGCCGCCCGCCTGGACTACAGGCCTGCAGCTTGCGCGCTGTCGGAAGCAGGTCGATCACCATTGGCAATGTAAGTAAGTGGCGAACTTCCCCAAGGCCACACCTTCTCTGTTCCAGGTGGGCTATTTCCCCCAAGTCGGGGGGGGGAGTGGGGGAGCAGTCGCCTTGCGACGCGCGAGTGCCTAAGTGGCCTGTGCTGTTGTGCTCTTTCGGTTCGACACGAGCTCAACAGCGCCCGGGTGCAGAGGAAGCCAAACTTTAAGCATCTCGCGCTTGTCAACGGGCGAGAGCCCGAGCGCCGGATTCTGTGCCCAGCAGCCGACTTGTCCATCCTTCTTCAGCAGACGCAGGGCCTGCAAAACCGGTGAGCGGAACACGTGCAACTGGTTCGCAATCTCCTCTTGTGTGATCCGCTCTCCTGGAGCCAGTGAACCATCGGCGATCGTGACGCGGGTGTCCCACAGGTGCGGCACGTAGCTCCACCGGATTTGGAGACCGTCGGCGTTGAAGCGGGCCCATTCGAGGAGACTCAGGCCTAGATCCATGTCGGGCGGTGCTGCATGCCAGCCGGGCAATCCCGGGATCCATGTAATCGCCGCCGTGCCGGCCGTGATCGACAGGCCGATCGTCAGACGCCACAGGCGGGGACGCTTGAACCAGGTACCGGGTGGCCCGTAGTCCAGTTGAACGATCGGGCTGACCTTGTCCATTCGCGTCACCCCTGCTGCATCGGGTGGGTCGCATGCGAGGCGGGTGGCACCGCCAATCAGCTCGCGCTCAGTCGAACATGTCCGGCTGGGACACTGCGAGGTGCTCATAGATCGGCTGGAAATGCAGCCAGCCGATGTACTCCGAGCCAACGTGTTCCCGGCTGTAGCGCGAGCGCTCGGGCGTCACCATGACAGGTTTGTGCCCGGTGGCCTCGACCATCAACTGCTGCCGGCAGCAACGCTCCAGGGCGATGAACCAGAAGGCCGCGGCCTCGATGCTGTGACGGCTGGCAGTGAGAAGGCCGTGGTTCTGGTGAATAGCCGCCTTCACGCCTTTGAACCAGTCACAGACGGCCAAGCCCGCACTTTCTTCTACAGCGACCTGGCCTGCTTCATCCTTGATCACCACGTGGTCTTCGAAGAAAGCCGCGGCATCCTGCGAAATGGGATCCAGCGGGCGCCCGAGCGAAGCGAAGGCGGTGCCGTAGACCGTGTGGGCATGGCACATCGCAACGATGTCCGGATGGGCCTCGTGAACGGCAGCATGCAGCACGAATCCAGCGCGGTTGAGGGCGTGGCTGCCCTTGACGACGCGGCCCTTGTGGTCTGCCAGGATGAGGTTGGACACCTTCACCTGCGCGAAGTGCACGCACATCGGGTTGGTCCAGTACAGCTCAGGGTGCTCCGGATCGCGGATGGTCAGGTGACCGGCAAACCCATAGTCAAGGCCTTCCAGGGCAAAGGCGCGGCACGCAGCAACCAGCCGCTGCTTGCGGTGCACGCGGTCGGCCTCGAAGTTGTCGAACTCGGGGACTTCGGGGTAGATCAAGCCCGGTTGGGTAGGCTGGTAGATCGAGATGTTCTTGACTTTGTCGAGCATGGTGTTTTCCAGAGACGATGGGGTTGATGTTCAGAGGTCGAGGACGAGCAGCGGACTGCGAGCACGCGAAACGCAGAGCGTGAGGCAGCGCGTCTTTTCTTCATCGCTGAGGATGTAGTCGTTGTGTTCCACGTCGCCTTCGAGGTAGTCGACCTTGCAGGAGCCACACAACCCCGACAGACAGGAAGTGGGCACCCGGAGACCCGCCAGTTCGATGGCCCGGACGATGCTTTGATCGGGCAATACCGGCACGGTGATGCCACGCCGGGCCAGCCGAACTTGAAAGCTCGCATCCGGGACGCTTTTGGGAGCCTGCGCAGGCGGCTTGAAGTGTTCGAAATGCACGCTGCCTGGCGCCCATTGCGCGCTGGCCTCGGCGCAGGACTTCATGAAGCCCACCGGACCGCAGTAGTACAGGTGTGCGCCATCCGGTTGTTGCCGCAGCAGGTTGCCGATGTTCAGCCCCTGACCGGGCACGCCGTTGTCGAAATGAAAGTGCAGCCTGTCTGGCGGCACCAGGGCCCGCAGCTCGCGGGTAAAGGCAAGGTTGCGCGCCGTGCGCACACAGTAGTGCAGCTCGAACGATCTCCCCTGGGCGGTCAGCGTGTGTGCCATGGCCTTGATCGGCGTGATGCCGATGCCCCCGGCCAGGAGTACCGTGTGGGCGGCGCCCGGCGCCATGGCAAAAGCGTTGCGAGGCGCACTGACGGTCAAGAGCTCGCCGACGCGCACGCTATCGTGCATGGCCCTGGATCCGCCCTGTCCGTTGACTTCGCGCAGTACGCCCAGCGTCCAGACCGTGCGGTCGGCCGGATCTCCGGACAGCGAGTAAGACCGCATCAGGCCACCGGACAAGTGCACGTCGACATGGGCACCGGCTGTCGCCGCCGGAAGATCGGCGCTATCCGGGTCGACCAGCTCGAAAGCGTGAATGCCATCGGCCTGCCAACGGATGGCCTGCACCCGCAGCCTCAGCAAGGGGATGGTATCTGCCTCGAACTCGCCGATGCCCAGCGGGACAGGGGCGTTCATGCGTGCCGCCGTGCCAGCACCTCTTGCTGCAGGACCTCCAGCCTGGCCTTCACGAAGCTGTCGCGCTCGGCACCCTTCAGGCCGTCGGATTCGGTCAGGATGGTGACGACCTGGCGCGCCAGATAGCGGCGCAGGGTGACTTCCTCTTCCTTGGTCCGGCCCAAGGGCAGGTCGAACACATTGCCGGAGCAGTAGCTGTTGGGTTCGCCTTCGCAGTCGCGCAGCCAGGCCGCGAACTGTTCCGGACTGGCCTTGGGGTTGTTGCCGCGCACGGCGTCGCGCAGCAGCTTGCGGAACATGTACAGGCCCGCGTCGAACTTGGTCGGGTTCTCCAGTGCGTGAATGGCCACGGGGCGCTGGCTGATGATGGCCTCGTAGTCGCCGGGTGCGTACTGGGCGTCCTTGTAGTTGGCGCGTGCGCGGTGGTCGCTCGGGATGGGCGGCAGGTCCTCCAGCTTGTACTTTCCAAACCGCTCAGGACGGCGCAAGGCGACCTGGCCTTCCAGAAAGTCGATGGTTTCGTAGCCCACCAGGCTCTTGTCGCCCACGCCGCGGGTGTCGATACCGGGGCCCATGACACGCCAGCCCATCATCTTGGTATTGAGGTCGTCCACCGGCACGGTCCAGCGGACCATGTGGAAGCGGCCGAAAAACTTTTTCTGGAAGCCGTCTTCGGAGGTGTAGGCGTGGAAGCTGAGGTTGGGCAGCACCTGATGCTGGACGCGGATGTACATGTGGTTGTCGTCGGAACGGCGTGCGCCCGAGCAGGCCAGGCCGCGGCCGCCATGGATCGGCACGAACTGCATGTCCGGTGGCACTTCCATCGACGCCGCCCCCACCTCGTCGAAGGTGGTGCCCTGGTAGTGCTCGCCGGTGACCTGGACCTTGGCGTGCAGCGCCATGGTGTGGTAGTTGTCCACCGAATTGTCCTGCACCTGCAGCCAGTTGCAATGCTGGAAGTTGCTGTAGGGCACCAGCTCGTCGCCTTCGACCACCGTGAAGTTGCCTTCCCATTCGGGGAAAGGAGGCTCCTGGTCGGGCGGGCCCATGTAGGCAAAGACCAGGCCGCTGTGCTCGATCGTCTTGTAGGCGCCCTGGCGGATGGAGCAGCGGTAGCGTTCGCCTTCCTCTTCTTCGCCTTCGGGGAAAGGCACCCGCAGGCAGGTGCCGTCGACGTCGAACACCATGCCGTGGTAGCAGCAGGAGATGCCGTGCTGCTGGATCTTGGCGTACTCCAGCGAAGCGCCGCGGTGCACGCAGTGGGCGTGCAGCAGACCGATGTGGCCGCTTCCGTCGCGGAAGCAAACCAGCTCCTCGCCGAGGATCTTGAGGAAGCGCGGCGTGTCGGTCAGCTCCAGCGTCATGCACACCGGGTGCCAGAAACGGCGCATGTATTCGCCCGTCGGCGTGCCCGGCCCGACCTCAGTCAGCTCCTTGTCGTGGCCCGGTTCCTTGTTGGTGAAATAGCCGCCGAAGGGGGTGAGCTTCCTGACGGAGGCAGTGCCCGTGCTGGAGGCGTTTTCGAACTTGTCCTGTGGCGTGGTCATGGCTGGGCTCCTGATGGTGGATCGGCAAGATCCAGACGGGTATGCGTATACTGTACTCTGTATACAGAGATAAAAGATGCGAGAAGTCGATGCACAAGGGTTTACCCTTATCGGCGACCGCGCTTCCGACGCGGCATAGCACCGGTGAAAGAGGGCTTCGCAGACTGCGGCGGCGAATGTCCGCTTCTGGCCGCAAGCTGACATCTCTTCGCTAAGGCGCGAATGGCGGTTCCGGATGGATGCCCAGCCGCTTGCGCTCGTTCGCGGCGGGCAGCGCGATGTCGCGGTCGATCCACGTGCGAAAGCGCAGTGCGCTGCCGTCCATCGCCTTGCCCAGGTGTTCGACGAGGGCGTCATCGCGCACGTGCGCCGCCTCCGGCTCCCCCATGCGTCGCACACGCCCGGGATAAGCCGCAACGAACACGCGCTCGGCAGCGATGCCGGGAGCGACGCGGCGTGCATCCGCCAGGTGGATCCAGCGGCAATGGTCCTCGTCCTGGATCACCCGGAGCGCCACGCCCTTGTACGAAAAGAACTTGCCGTGCACCGGGAGCCACGCTGCCGCGCGAACGTTGTACTGCGCGTTCGCCGCCAGGTTGATCACCGGCCGCGCGATCACGATGGCCCAGGCCACGCCGGTCATCATGATGCCGAAGCCGTCCATGCGCCACGCGATGGCGGCGTAAGCCAGCGTGCAGAGCGCGATCTGCACGGACGGATACCGCAGCCAGCGAAAGACCATTCGCCGGATTAGACCGGGCGCGGGCGACGGGCGCAAGGCGGGTCCGCCTTGCCGGCCCGGGATGAACGATGGATCAGCGCTTGTCGTTGGCAGTGGTCGGGTCGATCATCGCGGCGACGGGCGTGATCCGATTGGCCGGAAAGCCCGACTTCTGCGCGTGCTCGCGGATCAGCGACTCGTTGGGAGCGTTGTAAACGCAGTAGATCTTGTCGCCGGCCACATAGCTCTGCACCCATTGGATGTCAGGCCCCATGTCGTGCAGCACCCGGTTCGATTGCCGGGCTGCATCGCGCAGCTGCTCGGCAGTCATCTTCGATGCACCGGGGATTTCGCGTTCGATCAGAAAGCGCTGTTGCGCCAGCGCCGAGGCGCAGCCCAGGACGGCGAAGGCAGCGATCATCAGTGTCTTGTTCATGTCGATTCCTTGAAGTGATGTTTGTTCGGTGGATCAGGCGGCCACGGCGGTGGTCGGATCGATGATCGACTTGACCTCGGACACCTGGTTCGCGGGAAAGCCGCCTTGCCGGGCGTGCTCACGCACCATTGCTTCGGTCGGCGCGTCGTACACGCAGTAGATCTTGTCGGCAGTCACATAGCTGTGGGCCCACTGGATGCTGGGACCGAGGTCGCGCAGCACGCCACACGAGGTGGCGGAGATGGCCTGCAGTTCGGCCGGGGTGAGCTTGCCCGCGTTGGGCAGCTCGCGTTCGATGACGTACTTGGGCATGGTGGATTCCTTGGGTTGGAGACCGGCTGGATTGCCGTGACCGCACTGTCGGTTCGACACCCCCATGCTGTCCTGAAGGGAGATAAAAAGCGCCTTTAATCTTGTGAAACCGGTAGATTCGCAGGCGTGACCCATCCACCGACCCTTCGCTTCGGGCGCTTCACCTTGCACATCGACCGCCGCCAATTGCTGGACGACGGCGAGCCGGTGGTCCTGGGCACCCGGGCACTCGATGTGCTGGTCGCACTGTCCGGACGCCGTGACCGCATCGTGGCCAAGGCCGAATTGCTGGACCTTGCCTGGCCCGGCCTCGTCGTCGAGGAGAACAACCTTGCCGTGCAGATCGGCAGCCTGCGCAAGGTGCTCGGCGCCCAGGTCATTGCGACGGTGCCCGGGCGCGGCTACCGCTTCGTCGCGGAGATCGAAGCCGATGCGCCCGTAGCTCGCATTCCGGCGACCAGCAGCGCCGGCGTGCCGGTCCGTCTGACGAACCTGCCAGGCACGTTGCCCCAGTTGATCGGGCGCGACGAGGAGTTGATGTCCCTGGCCTCGCTGCTGGGGTTGCATCGGCTCGTCACTGTGGTCGGCGCGGGCGGGATCGGCAAGAGTCGCCTTGCCCAAGCGGTCGCGCATGACCAGCTGGAACGTTGGCCTGATGGCGTGTGGATGATCGAGCTGGCGGGCGTGTCCGACCCGGCGCTGGTGCCGAACGCGATCGCGCAGCCGCTGGGCATCGTCGTGCGTGACCAGGACACCGCGACGGCCACACTCGCCGCCGGCCTGGCGGCGTGCGAGTTGTTGCTGGTGCTCGATAACTGCGAACACCTGCTCGATGCAGTCGCTCACGCCATGGACCGTCTTTTGCATGAGGTGCCCGGCCTGCGGGTGCTCGCCACCAGCCAGGAGCCTCTGCGGACGCCGACCGAGCAGCAATACCGGATCAACCCGCTGTGCGTGCCGCCATCGGCCGGCGTTGCGAACGCCGAAGGGTTCGGCGCCGTGGCCCTGTTCGTGGCACGCGTGCGCGCAGCGAACCCGCTGTTCGCCCTCGACGCGCCCGGCCTGGCCCTGACCATCGACCTGTGCCGACGCCTGGACGGGCTGCCGCTGGCCATCGAGTTGGCCGCTGCGCGCGTGCCGCTCCTGGGTCTGCGCACCGTGCACGACCGGCTCGACGAGCGCTTCCGGCTGCTTACCGCGGGCTCACGCACCGCCCTGCGCCGGCACCAGACACTGCGCGCCACCATGGACTGGAGCCATGCCCTGTTGAGCGAGGCGCAGCGGCACATGTTCTGGTGCCTGGGCGTGTTCTCGGGCGGCTTCACGGCGGCCCTGGCCCAGGCGCTGTGCATCGAACCGGGCATCGACGAATGGGCCGTCATCGAGTTGTTGGGCGCGTTGGCGGAGAAGTCGCTGGTGGTCGTCGACGACGGCGAGCCGCAGCGCTACCGATTGCTCGAGTCGGCGCGTGCTTTCGCGCTGGAGCAACTGGCGGGCGCGGGTGAAACCAATGCACTGACGCGGAGGCACGCCCTGGCGATGCTGCAGATCCTGCGCCAGGCGGACGACGGCAACCAGGACAGCACGCTGCGCAGCGACGAGTACGCCGCAATGGTGCTGCCCGAGTTGGACAACCTGCGCGCGGCGTATGCCTGGGCCAAGCGTTGGGGGCGATGCGGCGGTGGCCATCGGCCTGGCTGCCCATGCCGGACCCTTGATCGACTACAGCGCCGAGTTCGCCCAGTGGCTGATGGAGCTGCAACCGCCCTTCAAGGCGGGTCTCGTGGACGATGGAACGACGGCACGCTTCTGGCGCGCGATGGCCGCCTCCAATATGCAAGGCTTTGTTGCCCTGCCGCAATTGCTCGACGCCGCCGAGCGCGCAGCGGCGTGCTATGCCCGATTGCATAGCCCGCGCAGACTGTGCACGTCGCTGCGCCTGGCAGGGATATGGCGCCTTTTGCTGGGCGACGACGAGGGCTCACGGACCAGTTTGGACAAGGCCGCAGCACTGGTCGAGCCCGACTGGCCAGCCGAGTTCCAGATCGTCGTTCTGCGCGCTCAGGCGTACCGGCGTCGGGTGGCCGAGGGGCCCGCCGCGGCCCTGCCGCTGTACCGGGAGGCTGTGCGACTGGCACAGGAAGCCGGCGATTGGCGACTGGAATTCATCCAGCAGGTGAATTTCTGCGACGCCCTTTGGCAATTGGGCGCACACGACGAGTCGGCTGCAGGACTGGGCCGACTGCTGGCACAGAGACAAAGAGGACCCGTTTCCGACTACGAACTGGTCGATGCAATGACGATGCGGACCTGGATCCTCTGCGAGTGCGGCAGTGTCGACGAGGCCGTGGAAAGTGCCCGCGAAGCGTTGCCGCTCATGCGCCGGATGCCCAAGTTCGTCCTCGAGGCCTGTGCTTACCTGCTGTGGCGGCTGGATCGGCACGAGGCAGCGGCGCGCACGCTTGGCGCACACGCTGCCTTGAAGCGATCCGGATACGAACTGCAGGGGATCAACGAGGCACGCCTGGGCCGCGTGGCGCGGGCTGCTCTTGAGGTCGCCCTCCCGGCAGCAGAGCTCGCGACCCAGATGACCCTGGGTGAGGCCCTTGGTTATCCCGGGGTTTGCGCGCTTCTCGCGGAGGCACTGGAGCAGCGGGCGGTGATACAGTGATTTGCCAGCTTCGAATCAGGCGAAGCCCGGCAGTCGCTGAGCGGGTTGAACCCGAGTAGCGGCGCCTCATCAACCGAAAAGGAGCACCTCATGGCAAAGAAAGACAGCGAGACCGCAGCCAGCGTCTACCGCGTCACGGAGATCATTGGAACGAGTCCGGTTTCGTGGGAAGAGGCGGCAAAGAATGCCGTGGAGACAGCGGCGAAGTCATTGCGCGACTTGCGCGTCGCCGAAGTTTCCAAGCTCGACATGACGGTCGAGAATGGAAAAGTCGTCGCCTTCAGGGCGCGGGTGTCCCTGTCGTTCAAGTACGACGGCTGAATCGACCCGTACCGGGGGCCGTTGACCGCCGTGTAGGACGGCGACGATAACGGCTTTGGCGAATGGAGGGCAGTCCTGTGAAGCCGTTTGCGGATGATGGCTCATGCGGCATTTCTGCCGATCAAGGATCCCATGCGCAATCCGATGCGGGCAAAGAACCCGTTCATGAGTGCCTGGCTGAGTTCGGCGAACAAGGTCATGGGCTCCGCTCGCGGCCAGGCCACCGCGGCTGCCAAGCGCCAGGTCACTTCCATCCAGGCTGATGCCACCCGGCAGGTGCTGGATGCCTGGCTTGGAAAGCCGGCCGCACCGGCCAAACGCAAAAAGAAAAAACGGCCGTGACACCAGTAGCGTCCGGATGCCGTCGATGCGTTTGACGGTTTTCGAAAGCGCGCTTCACCAACCAAGGAAGCAACATGCCAGACACTCCGACTGCCTATCTACCGCTGGACCCCGGCCGCATCGATTCCCTGGAGCGCGCCGGCTTGCAGTACTGGTGCCAGGAGCTCGGGTGCACCGAGGTGGAATTGACCGAGGCGATTTCCAAGGTCGGCGAGCACGTCACAGCGGTGCGTGAACATCTGGCGGCGCGCCGCTGACACGGTTTCGGCGTCAGTCCGGTCAGGCAACGTCGGTGCGGCACGGCGGAAATATTTTCCGTCGGTGCGGCACCTGACTATCCTCGTCCAAGAAGGAGATGTGATGATCAAATCTTTCCTGGGCTGGCTGGCTGTGGCTTGCATGTTCGTGCCGACATCGGCATCAGCCCAGGCGACCGCGCAGGGCGCGCAGGATCTCCAGGCATATTTTCAGACACAGCGCGAGTCCCTGTTCGACGTGCGAGGAATCAATGTTCCCCGTCTCTCGCAGGACATCGGGGCAGCAGTCCGGGAGGGCGAGCAACTTGAACGTCGCGGAGATTACCGTGGCGCATTGAATCGCCTGCTTTCTCTGCAAAGTTATATGCCGTTGCCGGAAGTCCCGGATTTCGACGTGCATATGCTCGCGGGGTGGCTGTACGGCAAGCTCGGGCAGCCGGATCAGGCCAGCATGCACAAAGGGCGCGCCGATGCGTATCGCAAAATTCTTCATGGCGCCATCGGCAAAGGGGATACGCCAGATGACCCGTTGCGCGTCGTCATGGTCAGCGAGATCGTTGGTTGGACCAAATCGGACCTCGCGCGTGTCATCGACGTCAAAAGTCTTCCGCACAAAGGACGCGACTTGACGGTGGTGACGTACCAAGGCCCTTACACAGCGGGACAGCCCGCTCGGCTCTTTGCCTTGATCGACCGGCGCACCGAGCAGATGTCCAGCAAGTCGATCGACCGGTATGCTGCGATCGCCGTTGGCGAGATGCGGCCTCAGGAACTGACCTGGCTGAATGTAGCGCGTGAAAAGCGGGACCGGTTCCTCAAGGACTCAAGCTTTCCTTACCTCGAATTGTCGGACAAGGTCGCTAGGTTGATTAAGGCGTCCACCTTGCTCGACATGGACGACAAGCCGATGGAGGCGCTGGAGAAGTTGCGAGAGTTGGAAGTGATGCGTCCGATCGAGGAGATTCCGACCCCCAGTCTGTTGGGCTGGTACAGCTACTTACTCGGCAAGACAGG
>JAYUHN010000254.1:0-4860 GCA_043766965.1 Ramlibacter sp.
AGTTCGCCGACGACGACTACGCCGTCTACATCAACCCCACGGGCACGTTCGAGCTCGGTGGCCCCCACGCCGACACCGGCCTCACGGGCCGCAAGATCATCGTCGACACCTACGGTGGCATGGGCCGCCACGGTGGCGGTGCTTTCTCCGGCAAGGACCCGTCGAAGGTCGACCGCTCGGCCGCCTACGCAGCACGCTACGTGGCCAAGAACATCGTCGCCGCCGGGATCGCCCGGCAATGCCAGATCCAGGTCGCCTATGCGATCGGCGTCGCCAAGCCGATGAACGTGACGGTGTACACCGAGGGCACCGGCGTGATCCCGGACGACCGCATCGCTTCGCTGGTGCACGACCACTTCGACCTGCGCCCGAAGGGCATCATCCAGATGCTCGACCTGCTGCGCCCGATCTACGAAAAGACTGCCGCCTATGGCCACTTCGGCCGCGAAGAGCCCGAGTTCACCTGGGAACGGACCGACAAGGCACAGATGCTGCGGTCAGCGGCCGGCGTGAAATGACGGCGTGAAACGACGCCGCAAAGCGGCGCCGTCATCCCGGCCCACGAGCCGGGATCCATTCGCCTACTGGATCGCGGTCTGCTGCCGTTCGACCTCGCTGCGCTTCATCGCAACGTAGGCCGGGCGGTCCATTTCCCGCAACTGCCGGGGATAGCGTTCTGTGGCATTGAACCAGCCCTGGATACGCCGCTCGACCTGCTGGCTTGCGGCGACGCTGAGTGATTCCAGATACGCATCGATCGCGAGGTAGTAGCGCATGGCGGTGCGCTCCACCGCACCACGCACACCGCCCATGTAGATCGGCTGGCCGTTGGCATCCTTGCCGGTCACGCTGAAACCGACCTTGTCCGCGCCGATCGTCGCGAGGTACACCTGCATCGCCATCCGGCCCGTGGCGCCGTAGCCGTAGGCATAACTCAGGTGCATGAAGGTGCGCTTTTCGTCCAGCGGCACCGCTGCGATCACGATGTGGTAGTCGCGGGTCCCGACCGGGCCTTCCTTGGCCGCCAGCCGGCTTTCGAAGTAATCCTTGCTCGCCGCCACCGGCTGATAGGCGAACTGCAGCTTGTAGGCATCCTGCACCGGCTGGTCGAACTTGCGGCCGATGCGTACGTTCAGCGCAGCCCCTTCACCGACCTTCATGGCGCGGCAGTACTTGGTGTTGAACGGCAGGATCAGGATGTCGCACCAGTTGCCTGGGTCCTTCAACTCGCCACTCACCTGGCTGAACGGGTGGTTCAACACAGCATAGACATCCCCTTTCAGGTTGTCTCCGACCTGGGTGGAGTCGATGTACAGGGCACGCTGATAGATGTTGTGCTCCAGTTGTTCCCGCAACTCGGCGTACCGGGTGCGTAGCCCTGCAGGATCGTCGGCGACCGCGTTCAGTGACACGAACCCAATGGCGCAGGCAGCGCCGATGCGAAGCAGGGTCCGGAGGAAAACGTAGACGGTCATGAATTTGTTCTTCGCCATGGCAGGTTGGTGGTGTTGCTACTTGCTGATCAGCATTGGAGCACCTTGGATACGATGCGCCATCGGCAGCGACCCGGTGTAGGACAAGCGTGCGATTGCGTGTGAGTGCTGCCACGCGGGTTCCCGGCCCATGGTGGGAGCGTTCCTACACAGGGTGTCGCGGTTTGGCTGACGGCAGGCCTTTGGCACGACCGCAAGATGATGACTGCACGAGCCGCACCACACGGAGTGCGGTATTGCGATCATCCCATCCAACCACTGACAAGGAGCAACCATGGCTGCTGAAGAAAGAGATATGAACCGCGACCCGATCACCGATGCACCCGGTGCCCACCCGGTCGGAACGGGCATTGGCGCCACTGGCGGCGCCATCGCCGGCGCAACCGTCGGCGCTGTGGGTGGACCGATCGGAGTCGCCGTCGGCGGCGTGGTTGGCGCGGTGGTCGGAGGCCTGGCGGGAAAGGCCGCTGGCGAGGCTGTCAATCCGACGGCGGAAGAGGCGTACTGGCGCGACAACTATTCGAAAGAGCCGTACTACGAGCAGGGCCGCACGTTCGACGAGTACGCGCCGGCGTACCGCCTGGGCACGACCGGCCGCAGCGGCTCGAACGACAGCTGGGACGCAGCCGAACCGCGGCTGGCCTCCGAGTGGGAATCGACCCGGGGCGGTTCGAGCCTGTCATGGCCCCAGGCCAAGCATGCCAGCCGTGCCGCGTGGAGTCGCGTCGACAACACGCTGGCTTCGGGTGGAGTCGCCGCTGCCGTTGGTTCGGCCCAGAGCGCCGGCAACAACTCCGGCGACAGCGACGACGTCATCGACGCCCTGCAGGACCTGGCCGAATGCGCCAAGGACGGCGAATACGGCTTCCGCGCCTGTGCCGAACAGGCCAAGCGGCAGGATCTGAAGTCCACCTTCCTGCAGCGCGCAGACGATTGCCGCGGCGCAGCCCAGGAGTTGAACCAGCAGATCCGCAGTCTGGGCGGCACCACGGAAGACAGCGGCAGCGCGGCAGGCGCCCTCCATCGCGGTTGGGTGAAGGTCAAGGCGACCCTAAGCACCTACGACGACAAGGCCGTGCTTGAAGAGGCGGAGCGCGGCGAAGACACCGCCAAGGCGCGGTACACCAAGGCACTGAAGAAGCCGCTGCCGGCTGCGATCAAGCTGATCGTCGAACGCCAGATGCAGGGGTTGCAGCGCAATCACGACCAGATCAAGATGCTGCGCGATCAGCTTCGCGCCGCATCCTGATCCGCTGAGTCCGCGGCGCCGCGATCTTGCCGGCGTCCGGTACGGCCAAGCGGCACGACATGAGGCCGGCGGTGTTCCCGCCGGCTTTTTCCATTCAACCGACGCGGCCTCAAACCACGCCCGGGATCTGCGGTGCCGGCCGCCCTTGTGCGACAGATCGCGCTGCGCTGCCCGCTTCCCACGTGGCAAAGGCGGCTTGTCCTACAGCCCCGGACAGTCGCGTTTTTTATGGTTCACCGACAGAGCACCTGCCATGGACGACCGATCATCACCGGCTTTGAAGGCTTACCGCGACAAGCGCAACTTCGACATCACGCCGGAGCCGGCGGAGGGCGGGGTCGCCAATGAGAACGAGCGCGTGTTCGTGATCCAGAAACACTGGGCAACCCGGCTGCACTACGACTTCCGGCTGGAACTCGACGGCACGATGAAAAGCTGGGCGGTGCCGAAAGGACCTAGCTTCGACCCGGCGGACAAGCGAATGGCCGTCCATGTCGAGGACCATCCGCTCTCCTATAACCAGTTCGAAGGAACGATCCCGCCCAAGCAGTATGGAGCGGGCAAAGTGATCGTTTGGGACAAGGGAACCTGGATCCCCCTGGAAGACCCGCACCAGGGATACCGGGACGGCAAGCTGAAGTTCGAGCTGCGCGGACACAAGCTTCACGGCCGTTGGACGTTGGTCCGGATGAAGGGGCGCCCGGACGATCGGCAGGAAGCGTGGCTGTTGATCAAGGAGAAGGACGACCATGTGCGCCCCGCGGCCGAGTTCAGTGTTGTCGATGAATTGCCGGACAGCGTGAAGACCCTGCCTGATCGGCCCGTCACAACTCAATTGGCCCCGGCCGGACCACCGGCCGGCGCGCGCAAGGCCGCCCTGCCCGACACCTTGCAGCCCGAACTTGCGACGCTGGTCGACAACCCCCCCGCAGACCCGGAAAACTGGATCTACGAGATCAAGTTCGACGGTTACCGGATGCTCACGCGGGCCGAGAACGGCCAGGTCCAGCTCGTCACCCGCAATGGCAACGACTGGACCCAGCGCTTGCCCGAGCTGTCGCGTACGCTGCAAGCCATGGAGTTGCCTGACGGCTGGTACGACGGTGAAATCATCATGCCCGGCGATCGCGTCCCCGCGGACTTCCAGGCGCTGCAGGGCGCTTTCGACAGCGCGCGCACAGCCAACATCGTTTATTACCTGTTCGACGTTCCGTACTGCGCTGGTCATGATTTGCGTGAGGTACCGCTGCAGGCGCGGCGCGAGGTGTTGCAGCGAGTGGTGGAACGCAAGCCTTCGGACAAGGTTCGCTTCAGCGCGATCTTCGAAGCCCCGCCGCAGGAGATCGTCGCCTCCGCCTGCAAGCTGGGCCTGGAGGGCGTTGTCGCGAAACGCCGCAATTCGGCCTATGTGACGCGGCGCTCGTCCGACTGGATCAAGCTCAAGTGCGGCCGGCGGCAGGAATTCGTCATCGGCGGCTATACCGATCCGAAAGGGTCCCGTACCGGCATCGGCTCCCTGCTGCTGGGCGTCCATGACCAGGGCGGCAAGCTGCGTTACGCGGGCAACGTCGGCACCGGGTTCAATGAGCGGACCCTGCGCGAACTGCGCGAACGGCTCGATGCGCTGGGTGCGGAGAAGGCGGCGTTCGAGCCGGATCCCGAGCTGCCACGCCATGCGCACTGGGTGCGGCCACAGCTGGTTGCCGAAGTCGCATTCGGCGAGTGGACGCGCACCGGGCGCGTGCGCCATTCGGTGTTCCATGGCTTGCGCGCCGACAAGAAGCCGGCCGGCATCGTGCGGGAAGAGGCGCGTCACGACACGCCGCCGCCGGATGCGCCCGCGAAGTCCGTTGCGGCGACCAGGAAGCCCGTCGCGGCGCCCGCGCCCGGTCTACCGCCGGCCCTGCGTGTCAGCCACCCTGACCGTGTGATCGATGCGAAAAGTGGCACCACCAAGATCGAACTGGTGCGCTACTACGCTTCAGCGGGCCCGGTGATGATGGAACACCTCGAAGGCCGACCCGTGTCCCTGGTGCGTGCACCGGCTGGCGTCAGCGGTGAACTGTTTTTCCAGAAGCATCTGGAACGCTACGACATGCCCGCCGTCGAGCAGCTCGA
>JAYUHN010000255.1:0-1759 GCA_043766965.1 Ramlibacter sp.
CCTTCGCGCTTGAAGGCGAAGGTGCCGGCGGTGTACGGATAGCTGCCCGGCACGTTGTCCAGCATCAGCCACTTGAGGATCTCGCCGTGGTCTTCGTAGGTCGGCAGGCAGACCTTGCGGATCTTGGTGCCCGAAAGCGACTTGCTGGTGAGTTCCGTCCGGATCTCCCGGTCGCGGATCTTCACGACGTACTCGTCGCCCGCATACGCCTGCTGCATGTCGGGCCACTGCTGCAGCAGGTGCAGCGCGTCCTTGTCCAGGCGGGCCTTGCGCTGGCCTGCCAGGTCGAGCGCCGCCTCGGCAGCGGGCGCGCGGTCCGGCTTGTCGACCTTGAGCATGCGCGCAGCTTCCTTCAGTTGCTGGATTTCGCGGGCCAGCATGGCCTGTTCGCGCGCACGCTGCTTGTAGCCGCGCACGGTGTCGCTGATCTCGGCCAGGTAGCGCGTGCGGCCTGCCGGTACGACAGGGGTCTGGTTGGTGCTATGCCGAACGTTCACCAACGGTAGCCGCCCTTCCTTGAAAGGGACGCCCAACGCCGCCAGCCGCGGCTTCAGGGCCTGGTAGAGCGCGGTGACACCATCGTCGTTGAACCGCGCCGCCATGGTGCCGAACACCGGCATCTCGTCGGGCCGCTTGCTCCAGGCTTCCTTGTTGCGCTGCACCTGTTTGGCCACGTCACGCAGCGCATCGGGCGCGCCCTTGCGGTCGAACTTGTTGATCGCGACGAACTCGGCAAAATCGAGCATGTCGATCTTCTCGAGCTGGCTGGCGGCGCCGAACTCAGGCGTCATCACGTACATCGGAATGTCCACCAGCGGCACGATCGCGGCGTCGCCCTGGCCAATGCCGGAAGTCTCGACCACGACCAGGTCGAAGCCGGCCAGCTTGCAGGCCGCGATCACGTCCGGCAGGGCGGCGGAAATTTCGCTGCCGAAGTCGCGGGTCGCGAGCGACCGCATGAAGACCTTCTGGCCGGAATCGGTCCCGGTGGCGGTCCAGGGGCCGATGGCGTTCATGCGGATCCGGTCGCCGAGCAGCGCGCCCCCGCTTTTGCGCCGCGACGGGTCGATCGAGATCACCGCGACGCGCAGGCTGTCGTCCTGATCCAGCCGCAGTCGTCGGATCAATTCGTCCGTCAGCGACGACTTGCCGGCGCCGCCCGTGCCGGTAATGCCCAGGACTGCGACCTTCATCGCCGCGGCCTTGGCGCGCAACTGGTCGGCGACGGCGGGCTTGAGCACAAAGTTTTCGATAGCCGTGATCAACTGCGCCAGCGCCCGCCAGTTCATCTCGCTGTGTCCCTGGATCGCCGCCAGGTCCTGGGGCGAAGAGCCGCCCAAATCCTGGTCGCAGCGCATCACCATTTCGCCGATCATCCCCGCGAGTCCCATGCGCTGGCCGTCTTCGGGGGTGTAGATGCGGGCGACCCCGTACGCGTGCAGCTCGCGGATTTCGGGCGGCGCGATCACGCCGCCGCCACCGCCGAAAACCTGGATCTGCGGGCCGCCGCGCTGGCGCAACAGGTCGACCATGTATTTGAAGTACTCGAGGTGGCCGCCTTGGTAGGAGCTGATGGCGATGCCCTGCACGTCTTCCTGCAGGGCGGCGGTGACCACCTCATCGACGCTGCGGTTGTGGCCGAGATGGATCACCTCCACGCCCATGCCTTGCAGGATGCGCCGCATGATGTTGATCGCCGCATCGTGGCCGTCGAACAAGCTGGCGGCCGTCACGAAGCGCACCTTGTTGGTGGGGCGGT
>JAYUHN010000256.1:0-1759 GCA_043766965.1 Ramlibacter sp.
CCGACGGCAGCGCCTCGACCCAGCGCAGCATGGTCCTCAGCGTGCTGGACCGCGCGGAAACCGCGGCCCAGCTCCAGGCCCAGGGCATCGATCCGTCGATGGCGCGCGAACGTGTCGCCAACATGACCGACCAGGAAGTGCGTCAACTCGCCGGTGACATGCAGACCGCGCCGGCCGGCGCCTCGCTGCACGCGGCCGGGTGGGTGGCGATCATCGTCATCGCCGGCCTGATCTGGTACTTTGCTTACCGCAAGTAAGCAGCGGGCGGGCGTCCTGCTCGCCTCGCGTTCTCTCGCAGCCCGCCTGAGCGCGGGCTTGTTTTGCTGGATGCTCGTGGTCCTGCTTGCCGGCTGCGCGCAACTGGTGCCGCAAACCATGGGTCTGCGCACCGCCTGGCCGGAAGGCACGCCCAGGCAGGTCGAGATCGCCAGCGTTCCGTTTTTTCCACAGACCGAGAACCAGTGCGGCCCGGCCGCGATGGCCACGGTGCTGGGGCAGACCGGGCTGGCCGTGACTCCCGAAAAACTGACCGACCAGCTATTCCTGCCGGCGCGCCAGGGCAGCCTGCAGGTGGAGATGCTGGCGGCGCCCCGCCGCTGGGGCCGCGTCGGCTATCTGCTTGCTCCGCGCTACGCGGACGTGCTGCGCGAGGTGGCCGCCGGCAATCCGGTGATCGTGTTGCAGGATGTGGGGGACTTCTTCACCCAGTGGCACTATGCGGTGATCGCAGGATTCGATTACGACAAGGGCGACCTGTACCTGCGCTCGGGAACCGAGCAGCGGCTGGTGCTTCCTTTCACGTTTTTCGAGCGGACCTGGATCAAGAGCGGTTACTGGGCGATGGTGGTGACGGCTCCCGGCCGGATTCCCGTCACCGCGACCGAGCCTGGGTGGATCAACGCCATGGTCGCCCTGGAGCGAGGCGGCGATCGCGACGCCACGATCGCGGGCTACCAGGCAGCGCTCCAGCGCTGGCCGGACAATCTTCCCGCTGCGATCGGCCTGGCAAACCAGCACCATCAGCGCGGCGCGTTGATCGAAGCGGCACAGGTCCTGCGCAAGGCGCTGCAGCTTCATCCGCGCTCCACCGTGGCGATGAACAACCTGGCCCAGACGCTGTCGGACCAGGGCCGCAACAGCGAGGCGCTGCTGCAGGTCGATGCCGCCCTCAAGCTGCATGGTCCTTTCGAAAGCGAAGTTCTCGCCACCCGCCAGATGATCCTGAACCGGATGGCACTACGGACATCCGGCAACCGAGCCTCGCAGCGCGCCCACCCGTGACCCCGCGCCGGCCTTACTCGCCGATCTGCTAGCCTGCGCGCGATGGACCTCAACAGCCACACCGCGGACGCCCCGGTTCGCGCAGCCGCCAGTGTCGTCATGCTGCGCGACACGGACGATGGTCTGGAGGTGTTCCTTGTCAAGCGCCACGGTCTGTCGGACGTGCTGGGGGGCGCGTACGTGTTCCCCGGCGGCAAGCTTGACTCGGGCGACGCGCATCCTGAGATGACGGCGCTGCTCGACGAGAGCCCGGCACAGTTGCATGCGCGCCTTGGCGAGCGCGACCTCGAGCCGCCGGCGGCGGCCGGTCTCTATGTTGCGGCGCTGCGCGAGGTCTTCGAGGAGACCGGCGTTCTGTATGCCGAGAGCGTCGATGAAGCGGTCGCCGCGCAAGCCACAGCTTTGCTGCGCGAGGGACGCGCCTTCGACGAGGTGATCGCGATGCTGGCGCTGCGCCTGCGCGCAACCGAGCTGGCGC
>JAYUHN010000257.1:0-4820 GCA_043766965.1 Ramlibacter sp.
CTCGACCTCTATTCCAATTTCACCTATTTCCTGGACGATCCGGTCAACGGTGACCAGTTCCACCAGCCGGACAAGCGTTTCACGACCGGCATCAAGGCCAGTCACACCTGGCAATCGGAACTGGCGGGCAAGAGTTCCGAAACGACTGTCGGCATGCAGTTCGAAAACGACAACGTCCGCAACGGCCTGTTCAACACCGTCGCGCGTCGGCGCCTTTCGACCACGCGCGACGATCACATCGTGGAGAGCAGCATCGGCGTCTATGCGGAGAACACGACCCCATGGACCGACTGGTTCCGCACCGTGGCCGGCCTGCGTGCCGACAGTTACCGTTTCAAGGTGGCCAGCGATAACGGAGCCAACTCGGGAACGGCCCGCGACAACATTGCCAGTCCCAAGCTGGGACTGATCTTCGGCCCCTGGGCCAGCAGCGAGGTGTACCTGAATGCCGGCAGCGGCTTCCACAGCAACGACGCACGGGGCACCACCATCACCGTCGATCCGAAGTCGGGCGATCCGACCGAAAAGGTACAGCCGCTGGTGCGCTCAAAAGGTATCGAGGCCGGCGTGCGGACCGAGTTCATTGCGGGCCTGCAGAGCACTTTCTCGGTCTACCGGCTCGACTTCGCCTCGGAGTTGATCTTCCAGGGAGACGCAGGCACGACGACAGCGGGCCGACCGAGCCGCCGCGTCGGATTCGAGTTTTCGAATTACTACAAGCCGCTCGACTGGGTGACCATCGACGCCGACCTGGCTTTCGCGCGGGCGCGCTTCAAGGATTTCGATTCGGTGGGGAACCGGATTCCCGGCGCGATCGAAGGCGTCGCTTCGGTGGCGCTGGCATTGGACAAGGGGCCGTACTTCGGCGCGTTGCAGTTGCGATACTTCGGACCACGGCCATTGGTCGAAGACAACAGCGTGCGCAGCAAAAGCACGGCCACATTCAATGGAAGGCTTGGCTACAGGATCGACAAAGCCACCAGTGTCGAGCTGGAGGGATTCAATCTCACGAACCGCAAGGATTCGGCAATCGATTACTTCTACGATTCGCGGCTCAAGAGCGAGGCGGCTTCGGTCAGCGACATCCACTTCCATCCGATCGAGCCCCGGTCATTCCGGGTCAACCTGACAGTGAACTTCCGCTGATGCCGGCCATGGGGGCCGGCATCAGCGGCGGGGCAAGACTCAGGGCTTGGCAGCCTTGGCGTCGGCCTTGGCTTCCTTCTTCTGCACTTCGGCGGTGACCTTGGCGCGTTCCTTGTCGGTCTTCGCTTCGGCCATCTCGTGGGTGCCCTTGGCTTCGGCAACGGCCTTCGTGTGCGCCGCCTTGGCGTCCTTCATGCAGGTCTTTTCTTCCGCGCCCTTCATCGGCTTGCAGGACTTCTTGGCGGCTTTGTAGTCGGCGTCGGCTTGCTTTTTCATGGCCTTGGCATCGGCCTTGGTGCCGGACAGGCGGGGCGCAGTGCCCATTGCAGGAGCTGTAGCGGCGGCAGGCGAGTTCGCCATCGGTGCGCCGGTGTGTGAAGCGGCCAGGGCGGAAACGCTGGACAGCGCGAACAGGGTGGTGGCAGCGAGTGCGGCGAGGGATTTATTCATGGGGTTTCTCTTGAAGCCGAATATCCGGCTTCTTTCCAACGTGCCAGCCAGACCTTGGCTTGTAGGACAACGCCTCAAGAAACAGCGCTTTCGATCAAGCCGCAGGCAGGTGTCAGCGAATGCTGAACAGCTGAGCCAGCGCATCGCGGTATTGCGTCTGGCCCATCGACATGGTGCTGAAATGCGAGCCGCCGGAGATCAGCAGAAATTTCTTCGGGCCCGGCGCAGCGTCGTACAGCTTCCGGCCGAGGGCACTCGCGATCAGGTTGTCGTTTTCGCCGTGGACCACCAGCAGCGGAGCGTTGATCTTCGCCACCTTGTTCAAGGAATCGAAACGCTGGGTGATCAGCGCGCCGGGCAGCCATGAACCCTGCAGCCAACCGTAGCTCATCGTGTCGGCAAGGTCGGGCATCGAGGAGAAGGTGCCCTCCACGATGATGCCGCGCTCGTCGTCCACCTGCGAGGCCAGGTCGATCGCGATTGCCCCGCCGAGGGAATGACCGAAAATGTAGCGGTCGCGCTGCGGATATTTCGCCGCCAGCCAAGCCCATGCGGCGTGTGCGTCTTCATAAGCGCTTGCTTCGGAGGGCAGCTCGGAGGTGCTCTTGCCAAACCCCCGGTAGTCGATCGCAAGGACGGAAAAGCCCAGCTCCTGCAGCCGGCGGATTCGCGGCGCCGACCCTTCGACATTCCAGCGGGCTCCGTGCAGGTACAGCAGGACCGGCCCATGCGTTGCTTTCGGTCCATCGGCCGCCAGCCACAGGCCGTGCAGACGTGCGGGGGCGCGGGTGACGGAGGAGCTGAAATCGATCCAGACGGCGTCCATGTCCCGTGCCATGTCGCCGCTGCTGCCCCACGCGCGGTCGCTCGGCTGGAAGATCCAGGCCCGCTGTTTTTCGTCGAGAGTCGCGCAGCCCAGGGTGAGCAGGGCGGCGATGACCAGGCAGAAAAAGACAGTCCAGCGTTTCATGGGGCTCGGGTCAGCGCCCCCGCATGAACAGCGAATCGAGCTCGCGCACCGTCAGCTGGCGCCAGGTCGGGCGGCCGTGATTGCACTGGTCCGACCGGTCGGTGGCCTCCATCTGGCGCAGCAAGGCGTTCATTTCGTCGAGCGTCAGCTTGCGGTTGGCGCGCACGGCACCGTGGCACGCCATGCTGCCGAGCAGTTCATTTCGTGCGCGCTCGACCACTGTGCTGGCCTCGTGCTGACCCAATTCGGCCAACACGCTGCGCGCGAGCTCGACAGCGTCGCCTTGCGCCAGACTGCTTGGCACGGCACGCACTGCAAGCGTCCTGGGCGAGAAAGCAGTGATTTCGAGGCCCAGTGTCGCCAGCACCTCGACGCAGCTTTCGGCCGTGGCAATTTCCTGCGGCGTGGCGGCAAAAGTAGCCGGGATCAGCAGCGGCTGGCTGGAAAGGCGGGACGCCCCTTCGCTGGCGGCGGTCGCGTCCATCTGCAGCTTGAGCCGTTCATAGACGATGCGCTCGTGCGCCGCGTGCATGTCGACGATGACCAGTCCCTGTTCGTTCTCGGCCAGGACGTAGATGCCCTGCAACTGCGCGATAGCGCGGCCGAGCGGCCACGCACCCGCCGCTAGGGCCGGGACCGGCTCGGCCTGGACGGCGCCGGCCGACGGCGACCACAGAGCGGACAGGTCCGACACGCGGTTGCCGATCTCCGGCGCGAAATGCATCGCCGGCTGCGCCCATGCCTGCTGTGCCGCCAGAGGCTGGTCCCTGGACGATGACTGTTCCAGCGACGCGGCGGCATTCGCTGCGCGAGGCGTTGCCAACGCATATTCCACGGCGTGCCGCACCGCCTGGTGCACTTCGCGGCTGTCCCGAAAGCGGACCTCGATCTTGGTCGGATGCACGTTCACGTCCACCCGCGCCGGATCGATCTCGACATACAGGGCGTACACCGGCTGCCGCTGGCCGTGCAGCACGTCCTCGTAGGCGCTGCGCGCCGCGTGCGTGAGCACCTTGTCGCGCACGTAGCGGCCGTTGACGTAGGCGAATTGGTGGTCGGCGCGGGCGCGAGCGAGGTCGGGCACACCGGCCCGCCCGGTCACCCGAATCGGACCCGCGCTGTAATTCACCGCGACGCTTTGCTCCAGCAACTCGCGCCCGAGCACGTCGGCCAGGCGCTGATCGCGCGACGCCGGCCGCCACTGGTCGACCAGCCGGCCGTCATGCCAGACCGCGAAGCCGACGTCGGGACGGGCCAACGCATGGCGCCGGACGGCCTCGACGCAGTGCGCAAGCTCGGTGGCGTCACTCTTGAGAAACTTGCGGCGGGCCGGCGTTGCGAAGAACAGTTCCTTCACTTCCACGGTGGTGCCCATTGCGCGGGCCGCCGGGCGCAGTTCGCCGCTGCGGCCGTGGAGCGCGAAGCCGCTGGCCTGGCCCTCGCAGCGTGACAGCAGCGTCAGTTCGGCGATCGCGCTGATAGCAGCCAGGGCCTCGCCCCGAAAGCCCATGGTGCCGACCGACTCCAGGTCCTGCAGCGAAGCGATCTTGCTGGTCGCATGGCGCCTTAGCGCGACCGCGAGTTCTTCACGCGGGATGCCGCCGCCGTCGTCTTCCACCGAGATCAGCCGCACGCCGCCGGACAGCAGCCGCACCGTCACCTGCGTCGCGCCGGCGTCGAGCGCGTTGTCGGCGAGCTCGCGGACCACGGACGCGGGCCGCTCGACGACTTCGCCGGCTGCGATCTGGCTCACCAGTTCATCGGGCAATTCTCGGATCGGCCGGCGGGGGACTGGTGAAAGGACGGCGCTCATGGGGGGGCTGCGCGCATTTTACGGGTGGCGCCGGCCGGGGTCCGGGATAATCGCCGCCCATGGAACTCGTGAACCTCGGCCTGCAATTCGTCCTGCACATCGACACCTACCTCGAAGCCTTCGTTCGCAACCACGGCGCCTGGGTCTACGCGCTGCTGTTCCTGATCATCTTCGTCGAGACCGGTGTGGTCGTCATGCCGTTTCTTCCTGGCGATTCGCTGCTGTTCGTGGTCGGCGCCATGTGCGGCCTCGGGCTGATGAGCCTGCCGCTGTCGATCGCGTTGCTGATCGCCGCCGCGGTGCTCGGCAACCAGAGCAACTACACCATGGGCCGCTTCTTCGGGCCCAAGGTGTTCCAGTGGGAGGGTTCGCGCTTCTTCAACAAGAAGGCGTTCGACCAGGCCCACGCGTTCTACGAAAAATACGGCGGCATCACGATCG
>JAYUHN010000258.1:0-4814 GCA_043766965.1 Ramlibacter sp.
GTCCTGGTGGCGCTGCTCTCGGGGGCGCTGGCCGGCCTGGCAGGGGCGGTGGAAGTGGCCGGGCGCACCGGCTACGTCACGCTCGACATGTCGCCCGGCTACGGCTACACCGGCATCGTCATCGCCATGCTGGCCGCGCTGCACCCGCTGGCCGTCGTCGCCGCCGGCGTGTTCGTGGCCGGCGTCCTGGTCGGCGCCGACAGCATGAGCCGCGCGATCAACGTTCCCACCTACATCGCGGACGTCATCGTCGCGGCGTCGCTGATTTCGGTGCTGGTAGCGACGATGTTCACGCAGTACCGGGTGAAGACGAAATGAACGCCGCTGCGCAAATGGCAATGACTGGCGCAGCGCCGTCTGGATCCCGGCTCGCAGGCCGGGATGACATCCAGTTTGACTGTCATCCCGGCTGCAAACATTGTCATGCCGGTTGCAAGCATTGTCATCCCGGGCTCGACCCGGGATCCATTCCCGCGCGAAGTGACGTCGCTGGATCGCCGACATGGATTGCGGGTCGGGCCCGCAATGACAGCCGAGTGGCCGACGATGTCTGACATCCTCGACCTCCTGGTCAACCAGTCGTTCTGGATCGCGGTGTTGCGGATCGCGACGCCGCTGATCCTCGGCACCCTGGGTGTGCTCCTGTGCGAACGAGCCGGCGTGCTGAACCTCGGCATCGAGGGAATCATGGTGGCCGGCGCCTTCACCGGCTGGCTGGCGGTGTATCTCGGCGCGCCGCTGTGGGGCGGCGTCGCGGTCGCCGCGCTCACGGGAATGCTGTTCGGCCTGCTGCATGCATTCCTTACCGTCGGCCTGGCGCTGTCACAGCACGTCGCCGGACTCGGCATCACCTTGCTCGCGACAGCGCTCAGCGCTTACGGCTACCGCGTCACTTTTCCCAAGGTCAACACGCCCCCGACCATTACGCCTTTCGCGCCGATGGAGTGGCTGCACATCCCGGTGCTGTCGGCGCAGACGCCGCTCACGCTGCTGGCGCTGCTGCTGGTGCCGGCGATCGCCTGGATGCTGTATCGAACACCGGCCGGACTGGCCCTGCGCATGGTCGGCGAAAACCCGCAGGCAGCGGAAGGCCAGGGCATTCCGGTGATCGCGGTTCGAACCGGCGCCATCGTTGCCGGCTCGGCCCTGATGGGCGTGGCCGGCGCCTTCCTGACGCTGTCCGCATTCAACGCCTTCTTCTTCAACATGGTGAACGGGCGCGGCTGGATCTGCGTGGCGCTGGTGGTGTTCGCGTCATGGCGGCCCGGCAAGGCGCTGCTCGGCGCGCTGTTGTTCGCGTTTTTCGACGCGTTGCAGCTTCGGCTGCAACAATCGGGCGATGCGGTGCTTCCCTACCAGATGTACCTGATGCTGCCGTATGCGTTGTCGATCCTGGCGCTGGTTCTGGTCGCTCGCAAGGCCGCGTATCCGCAGGCGCTGATGAAACCGTATCGCAAAGGCGAACGCTAGGCCTCAGCAGCGGCCCGCCAGCGGACCGAGCGCGATCAGCCGGCCGGGCGATGCCCTGATCGATCAGCACTCGCAGCTGCTGCAGGCGGCAGACCTGCTCCGGCCGATCGTCACTCAGGAAGTCCGCGCGAACGTGAACAAAGCACGGCGTCAACCTGGTTTGTCATAGGACAATCCTGCTTCCAATGTGAGTCCAAAAGGCCTACCCGTGTTTGTTTTCCGCCGCGCCTGCGCAATGTTCGCTTTTTCCACAGCCGCTTTCCTGCTGCCGGTCGTGCCTGCGGGCGCTGCTACCACCACCAGCAACGATGCACCTGCGCACCCATGGGTCGTTCCGGCGCCCACCCTCCAGCCGACGGCGTACTTCACCAACCTGAAGGACGGCGCCGTCGTCACCTCGCCGTTTCTGGTGCGCTTCGGCCTGTCGATGCGCGGCCTGGTCCCGGCGGGAAAGACAGTGGGCAACGCCGGCCATCACCACCTGCTGATCAACCAGCCCCTGCCGCTGGACTTCAAGAAGCCCCTGCCCTTCACCGACCAGTACGTGCACTTCGGCAAAGGCCAGATGGAAACCGTGTTGAACCTGAAGCCCGGCAACTATGACCTCAGCCTGCTGCTGGCGGATCAGGGACACATCCCCTATTTCGTTTACAGCAAGCCGATGCGCGTGACGGTGACGAAGCAGGACGCAGCCATGACGCCCGCGGCGGTGCAGGGCCCGCGCCGGATCGAACTTCTCAATCCCGCCGACGGAAGCACGGTGCGCGGCCCGCTTCTCGTGCAGTTTCACGCCAGCGGCTACCACGTCTCGCACGTGGACGCAGGCGCCGCGGACGCAGGCCACTTCCGGCTGAACGTCGACCGTCGCGGAGCCAAGACCGAGGCCCTCGTCTTCCCCGGCGGTCAGACGGAGGTGCGGCTGGAGCCGCCTGCAGGCGATTACGAGCTGAAGCTGGAGCTGGTGGACAACGCCAGCCGCACTGTGATGGCCGCTGCCAAACCAGTACGGGTGAGCGTGCAGAGCGCACACCCGTCATCGGTCGCTTCGACGAAGCCCTGAGGGAGGGAGCCGGCGGCGGCGATCGCGGTCTGCGGGACAATCCGCAGACCACGCTCACAATCGCCGTCATGCTCGACCTCCTTATCACCAACGCCTCTCTCCCCGACGGCCGCACGGGCATGTCGGTCGCCGTGCAGGCGGGCAAGATCACCGAGGTCACAGCCGGCCTCATCGCCCCCGCCGCGGAAACCATCGACGCCAATGGTTACCTGCTGTCTCCGCCGTTCTGCGACCCGCACTTCCACATGGACGCCACGCTCAGCTACGGGCTGCCGCGCGTCAACGAGAGCGGTACGCTGCTGGAAGGCATCGCGCTGTGGGGCGAGCTCAAGCCGACGCTGAAGGCCGACCATGTGATCGAGCGCGCCCTCGCCTACTGCGACTGGGCGGTGGCGAAGGGCCTGCTGGCGATCCGCAGCCACGTCGACACCAGCGACCCGAGCATGCTGCCGGTGGAAGCGCTGCTGGAAGTGAAGAAGCGCGTCGCGTCATACATCGACCTGCAGCTGGTCGCCTTTCCGCAGGATGGCGTGCTGAGAAGCAAGGGCGGCGTCGACAACCTGAAGCGCGCGCTCCAACTGGGCGTGGACATCGTCGGGGGCATCCCGCACTTCGAGCGGACGATGAGCGAGGGTGCGGCCAGCGTCAAGCTGCTGTGCGAGCTGGCGGCCGAACGCGGCAAGCTGGTCGACATGCACTGCGACGAGACCGACGACCCGATGAGCCGCCACATCGAAACGCTGTCCTTCGAGACCCAGCGCCTGGGCCTGCAGGGCCGCGTCACCGGATCGCATTGCACGTCCATGCACAGCATGGACAACTACTATGTGAGCAAGCTAATCCCGCTGATCGCGGAAAGCGGCGTCAGCGTGATCGCCAACCCGCTGATCAACATCACGCTGCAGGGCCGCCACGACAGCTATCCCAAGCGCCGCGGCATGACGCGGGTACCCGAACTGCTGGCGGCTGGCGTGAACGTGGGCTTCGGCCAGGACTGCGTGATGGACCCCTGGTACGCGCTGGGCTCGGGCGACATGCTGGAAGTGGCGGCCATGGGCCTGCACGTGGCGCAGATGACCTCGGTGGCGGCGCAGCGGCAGTGTTTTGATGCCGTCACCGTGAACAACGCCCGCGTGCTGGGTCTGGAAGGCTATGGCCTGGACGTGGGCTGCCGCGCCGACTTCGTGCTGCTGCAGGCCCGTTCCCCGCAAGAAGCACTGCGCTTGCGGGCGCAGCGGCTGCTGGTGGTGCGTGGTGGGCGGGTGCTGTCGCGGATGGCGCCGGCCACTGCCGAATTGACGTTGCCGGGGCGGCCACCGGCCGTGGATTTCACACGACAGGCCGCTGGCTAGAATCATTGCGCTTCCTGACGTTATGTAGTTCCTGCGCACAAAGATGAAACTGATCGGTTCACTCACCAGCCCCTACGTGCGCAAAGTGCGCATCGTGATGGCCGAGAAGAAGCTCGACTTCCAGCACGAGCTCGAAGACGTGTGGGCCACCGACAAGATCATGGCCTCGAACCCGCTCGGCAAGGTGCCTTGCTTGGTGCTCGCCGGTGGCGAGGCGCTGTTCGATTCGCGCGTGATCGTCGAGTACCTCGACACGCGCTCGCCGGTGAGCCGGCTGATCCCCGAGAGCAGCCGCGAGCGCATCGAGGTGCGCACCTGGGAAGCGCTGGCCGACGGCATCCTCGACGCCGCCATCCTGGCCCGCCTGGAGCAGACCTGGCCGGGCCGCAGTGCCGAGCAGCGCTCGCAAGCCTGGGTCGATCGGCAGTTGCACAAGGTGAGCGCGTCGCTGGCCGCCATCAGCACCGGCCTGGCCGACAAGCCCTGGTGCCTGGGCATCCACCTGTCGCTGGCCGACATCGCGGTCGGTTGCGCGCTCGGCTACATCGAGTTCCGCTTCCCGCAGATCGAATGGCGCGGCCCGCACCCGAACCTCGCCAAGCTCGCCGCCAAGCTGGCGGCGCGACAAAGCTTCATCGACACCCTGCCACCGGTGGCTTGAGGGGGTGGCGTGGCGGCCTTGCAAGGGATCAACTCACGCATCGCAGAGGCGCAGAGGGCGCAGAGGAAACGCAGAGGAAAGCAGAAGAATTCAAAGGATTTCTCTGCGTAACTCTGCGTTCTCTGCGCCTCTCAAGCAAATGTGGCTTTGCCACTTTGCTTGACCCCTGGGGGCGGAAATGTCGAAGACATTTCCTGGGGGGAGCTCTGCGGTGGTGAGTTGATCTATTGATCTTGCATGTCCCATTCGTCGCGCCAGGCGAGCACTGTCA
>JAYUHN010000259.1:0-4813 GCA_043766965.1 Ramlibacter sp.
GACAGCGTTGCTGCTCTCGCGACAGAACCTGCCCTATGCGCCGAAGGCCGGCCTCGAAGACGTCAGCAAGGGCGCGTATGTGCTGGCGGAGCCCAGCGAAGTCGGGCTCGACAAGCGCGCGCAGGCCGTGATCATCGCGAGCGGTTCCGAGGTGCAGCTGGCACTGAAGGCGCAGGAGCTGCTGGCGCGGCAGAACATCGCGGTGCGCGTCGTTTCCATGCCAAGCACCACCACCTTCGACCGCCAGAGCGCCGCCTACAAGGTGTCGGTGCTGCAACCGGGCGTGCCCCGGGTGGCGGTCGAAATGGGCGTGACCGACGGCTGGTGGAAGTACGGATGCGCCGGCGTGGTGGGCATCGACGGCTACGGCGAGTCGGCCCCGGCCAGCGTGCTGTTCAAGCATTTCGGTTTCACGCCCGAGAACGTGGCGAACACGGTGCGCACGGTGCTTGCGCAGTGACAGATGACGGCGGCCAGCGGCCACCAGGGCGAGTTTTCAATCAGGAGAATCACATGATCAAGATCGGCATCAACGGTTTCGGGCGCATCGGGCGCAACGTATTGCGCTCGGCGGTGCAGAACTTCAGCGACATCGAAGTGGTGGGCATCAACGATCTGCTCGAGCCCGAGTACCTGGCCTACATGCTGCAGTACGACAGCGTGCATGGCCGCTTCAAGGGTGAAATCGCAGTTGATGGCAACACGCTGATCGTCAACGGCAAGCGGATCCGCCTGACGCAGGAACGCGATGCCGCCAGCCTGAAGTGGGGTGCCGTCGACGCCCATGTGGTGATCGAGTCGACAGGCCTGTTCCTCGACAAGGCGGGAGCGGAGAAGCACCTCGGCGCAGGCGCCAGGAGGGTCATCATCTCGGCGCCCAGCAAGGACGACACGCCGATGTTCGTGTTCGGCGTCAACGACCGGACCTACAAGGGCGAAGCGATCATCTCCAACGCGTCCTGCACCACCAATTGCCTGGCGCCGCTGGTCAAGGTGGTCAACGACAAGTGGGGCATCAAGCGCGGCCTGATGACGACGGTGCATGCGGCGACGGCGACGCAGAAGACGGTGGACGGGCCGAGCAACAAGGACTGGCGCGGCGGCCGCGGCATCCTGGAAAACATCATCCCGTCATCGACCGGCGCGGCCAAGGCCGTCGGCGTGGTGATCCCCGAGTTGAACAAGAAACTGACCGGAATGAGCTTCCGGGTGCCGACGTCCGACGTGTCGGTCGTCGACCTGACGTGCGAGTTGAACAGGGAGGCGACGCTGAAGGAGATTTGTGCCGAGATGAAGGCGCAGAGCCAGGGTGCGCTGAAGGGAATCCTGGGCTACACCGAAGACAAGGTTGTCGCCACCGATTTCCGCGGCGACGCCCGCACGTCGATCTTCGACGCCGACGCCAGCATCGCGCTCGACAGCACCTTCGTGAAGCTGGTGTCCTGGTACGACAACGAGTGGGGCTACTCCAACAAGTGCCTGGAGATGGTCCGCGTCGTCGCGAAATAAGCGTCGCAGTCGCAGGGCTGTCATCCCGGGATCGACCCGGGATCCATGCTGCTGCGCCGAGGAAGAAGCCTGGATCCCGGCTCAAGGCCGGGATGACAACATTGCCCGGGACGACAACATTGTCCGGGAAGACAGCCGTTGGCGCCTCAATGGTGGTGCCCGTGTTCTCCATGCACGTGGCGGTGGGTGACCTCTTCCTCGGTGGCGGCCCGGACCCCGGTGACCTTCAGGCTGAAGCGCAGGGCTTTGCCGGCGAGCGGATGGTTGCCATCGAGCAGCACCTGCTGGCCCTTGATCTTCACCACGTTGAACACCTGCGGCCGGCCGTCGGCGGTATGGCCTTCGAGCTGTCCGCCGACCTTGATCCCCGGCGGAAAGTCGCTGCGCGGGATCGACTTGGCCAGTCGCTCGTCGCGCACGCCGAAAGCGTCTTCGGGCCGCAGGGCAAGTGTCACCTGGTATCCCGTCTCATGACCTTCGAGCGCGGCCTCGATCTTCGGCAAGGTGTTCTCGTAGCCCCCATGCAGGTACGTCATCGGCTTGGCGCCGGTTTCGACCAGCTTGCCGTTCGCATCCACCACGTTGTATTGCAAGGTCACCACCGAGTCCTGGCCGATCTTCATGAGGAAACTCGCTCCTTCTTCGAATGCGCCACGCCGGCTTGACCGGGCTGCTCTTCGAGCCCGCCCGGATGGCGCGCGAATCGCGCCGGGTCGGTGCCATGCACCGGCGCGTTGTCCGGCCAGGGCCAGCCACCGAACTGGGTGCGGCGGTAGTCCTGCAGGGTCTGCGCGATCTCGGCCTGCGTGTTCATCACGAACGGTCCGTATTGCACCACCGGTTCGCCGACCGGGCGCCCCTGCAGCAGCAGGAATTCGCCGAGCCCGGCGCCGTTCACCAGCTCCACGGCAACATCTGCCCGCAACTCGATTGCAACCGGCGCGCTGATTTTCTCTCCCGCTACCTCGGCCGACGTGCCCTTGAAAAAATACAGGTGGCGCCCGGTGCCGTCGCCGGTTGCGGCGGGTAGGGTCCAGCGCGCGCCCGGCTGCATCTCGATGGTCCAGATCGCGACGTCGGATTGCGGCTGCGACGCCCATGAGTCCGGCGGCGGGGAGAGCGGCGGGCTCGCGCCGTCAAGCGCTCCCGCAATCACGGCCACCTCCGTCTTGCAGCCGGCATCGTCGGCTGTGACCAGGCGAGGAATCCGGTCCGACCACAGCATGGTGAAGTGCGCGGGCGACATCTTGCTGCGCTTTGGCAGGTTGAGCCAGATCTGGAACAGCTCCAGCGGATTGTCAGCCCCGGCATCCAGCAGGGGGAACATTTCGGAATGGACCACGCCCTGGCCGGCGGTGAGCCATTGCACGTCGCCCTGGCCGAACCGGGCCGCCGCGCCGAGCGAATCGGCATGGTCGATCAGGCCCTTGCGAACGATGGTGACGGTTTCGAACCCACGGTGCGGATGGGCCGGAAAGCCGGGGACCGAATCGCCGTGGTACATGCTCCAGCCGTCCTTGCGGCTGAAGTCCTGGCCGAGGTCGCGGCCGGCGAGCGACGTTGCCGGGCCCATCTGCCCGTTCGAGCGCGGATAGGCGTCGTCGTGGTACGCGCAAAAGAGGAACGGATCCGAGGTTTCCCATGGAAAACCGAGCGGCTTGACCTTCAGCACGGCCGATTGCGTTGTCGATGACATGAGGCGCTCCAAAAAAGTGATTTGAGGGCGGCTGGCGCTACTTTCAAGCAAGACGGTCCAGCAGCTGCTGCGCGAGGGACAGTCGGCCGCGGTCGTGATCTTGATGTTGAGCGGGTCGCCGGTGACTCGCGCCTGAACGCGAGCGGGGTCTGAAACGAACGGTCCGGCAGCACCGCGGCTGCGACTCCGGTGGCGTCCGCCTGTTCGAGCACGGCTTGCGCCAGGGCCACCGATGTGAACGGTCGGGCCGCATCCCAGACCAGCACCCAGGGCCTCGTTGCCGACTGGGCAAGGGCGCGGACACACTTGCCTGCCGGCTCGCTGCGCCATCGATCCGGCGCAAGCGGCAAGCATCGAGTTCGGGGTCGGCGCCGGGCAGCGCCGTGACCAGATTGTCGTGCATCGAATCCAGGTTTCCCTGCAGCAGCGCCGTGTCGGACCGCGCCAGCGCTTCGTTGGCGGCAGCCAGCGTGCGCTGCAGTTCGGGAGCCAGCGAAACATGCGTCATGCGACATGGTGAGCCTGCTTCAGCGGCAGGCTGGCCGCGCCATGTGGCGTGATGTCGGACAGTTCCCTCCGCAGCCTCGGTGTCGTCCTACACCGCGTTGCCTCGTCCTCGCTACGCTTGCGTTGATGGAACCCGACAAAGCCAGAGACCGCAAATCCCACGCGCCGCGCGAAGCATACGAAGTCGCGTCTCACGGTAACGAACCGGGCCGCTCGCGGCAACGCAAGGATCTCCACCACGTGGAGTCGTCCGGATCCGCTTCCCGGTCCGCGCACGGAGAAGACAGTTCTTTCGACAGCCACTTAAGCCCACCGCAGCACGACCGCGCCGGCTGACGGGTCAGGCCGCGCGCTTGCGGGCCGGCCACTGGTCGTACAGCTTGACGCCCTGCTGTTCGCCCCACAAATCGAGCGTCGCAGCGGTGCCGTTGTGGACATGGGTGGCCGCGTCGCCGCGCACATAGCCCAGGCCGAGGCACGCACCGGCGAGCGGGCTGTAGCCCGCGGAGGACAACTCGCCGACCGGCTCGCCATCCAGCGCGATGGTCTCGCCAGCCCAGGCATATGCCTGCGCCGAATCGAGCACCAGCGTCACCAGCTTCTTGCGCAACGGCAGGCCGTGGCTGGCTCGCAGGGCCTGCTGTCCGATGAAACGCGATGGCTTGTCCAGCGCGACGCTGAAGGCGAGCCCTGCCTCCCAGGGCGTTTCGTCCGGCCCAAGCTCGGCGCCCCAGGCTCGGCGGCCCTGCTCGATGCGCAACGCGTCGAGCGCGTAGTAGCCGGCGTCCCGCAAGCCAAGATCCTGTCCGGCCTCCGCAAGGGCGAGGTACACGTGGCGCGTCATTTCGACCGGCACGTACAACTCGAAGCCCGGTCCGCCGACATAGCTCATGCGAGCCGCGCGCACGCGCGCGAAGCCGACGTCGATCTCCCTGGTCCATGAAAACTTCAGCGCGTCGGGTGACAGGTCGTCCGGACTGACCCGCGCAAGCAGTTCGCGTGCCTTCGGCCCCATGACGGAGAGCACGCTGTAAAGCGCGGAAACATCGGTCAGCACGGCGTGCTCGGCGTCCGCGAGGTGCCGTGTGATCCAGTGGAAAT
>JAYUHN010000260.1:0-4809 GCA_043766965.1 Ramlibacter sp.
CTGTTCACCGTGTTGCGCCGCTTCGATGACCTGGGTGCCCAACTGATCTGGGTCGAAGAACCGCCGGCAGGCCCCGAGTGGGACGGTGTGCGGGATCGCCTGTGGCGAGCCTGCGCGGACTGACCGTACCCCAACCCAATTTCCTTTGGAGATCCCATGAATTGCAGAGTCGATCGATGGAGCGCCGTGGCGCTGCGCGGCAGCCTGGTGACCCTGGCGACGGTGGGCGCGTTGCTGCTGTCATCGTGCGGCGGCAGTGGCCAATCCAGCCAGTCCAAGCGGTTCAAGCCGACAAGGATGATCGTCTTCGGGGACGAGAGCAGCCTGTTGCTGCCGCCTAGTACCCCCAACGGCATCGATGCGCGCAAGTACACCAACAACGGGTTCGACGTCCCGGATACCAATTCAAAGCTCGATTGCAGTGGCAACCCGCTCTGGGTACAGAAATTGGCGGACGAGTACAAGCTGGTGTTTGCCGAATGCAATTCAACGGGCGCGACGCCCACGGCGCAGATGCGGGCCACCGCAGGCGGCAAGGTGGCCAATGTGGTGGCGGCCGTCGATGCCTTCCTGGCTTCCACGCCCGGCAACAAGCCCGTGCCCACCGATCTGATCACCATGATGGCCGGTACCAATGACGTTTTGGAGTTGTACGACCGCGTAACCAACAGTGCCAACCCCGCGCCTCTGCTCCAGGCCGCCGCCGTGGCCGAAATCCAACGCCGGGCCGAGCTGCTCGCAGCCCAAGCCAACCGCCTCACCAACCTCGACAACACGTTGGGCCGCGTGATGTATTCAACCATCCCTGAAGTGAACTTGACGCCGTTCGGCCGAAGTCAATCGTCCGCAGGCCAGTCGCTGTTGAAACTGTTGAGCACCAGCTTCAACGACAGATTTCGCGGGAAGATCACGATCAATGGCCGCAGCTTGGGCTTCCTAGACACAGCGAATCAATTTTTCAATGTCGTTGACTCTGTCGATCGCGGCGGTCAACCGAGCGGCATCATCAACGACCGAAACGCAGTCTGTACCGTCCCCGTGCTGAGTTGCACTCCATTGACACTGGTCAGCGGCGCGACCGTCAGCAATTACCTGTGGGCTGACGACATCCATTTCAGCTACGCCGCGCACAACTTCATCGGCAACGATGCGGTCAACCTCGCGACAAGTCTGCCCTGGTAACGCGGTCGCGGGTCAGGCGGGCGGCTTGACTCCCCGTCCGCGCAGCTTCATCAGCAGGATCGCCAGTGCCAGCACCAGCGTGATGGCATTGGCGACCACGATGGGCCAGGCGCCCAGCACCACGCCGTAGGCCAGCCACAGCGCGACACCGACGGTGAAGCAGGCGTACATGCCGAGCGAGATGCCGCTGACGTCGCCGGTGCGAAAGCTCAGCCAGGCCTGGGGAATGAACGACACCGTGGTCAGCGATGCGGCGGCATAGCCCAGCAGGTCGATCCAGTCGGGCGCGTTCATCGCGTCATCTCAGCCCGTCGGCATCGGCCAGGCCATCGTTGGCGGCCCACTGGATCAGCGCCTCGAGCGCGGGACGCGCCGCCGCCGCGTCCGGGTGGTTGACGATGCCGACCAGCACATAGCGCCGCCCGCTCGGCGCCAGCAGGTAGCCCGCCACCGCGGTCACATCGCGCAACGATCCGGTCTTCAGGTGCGCCCGACCGGTGAGCGTGGGTGTGCGCCGCATCGTGCCATCGACACCGCTGACCGGCAGCGAGGCCATCAGCTCCGGCATCAGCGGGCTGGCCTCGGCATCCTGCAGCAGGCGCGCCAGCAAGGCGGCACTGACGCGGGTCTCGCGCGACAGGCCCGAGCCGTTGTCGATCACTGCCGCACGGCCGGCGTCGCCGTAGCGGGTGGCCAGCCAGCTGCGCAGCACGTCGCGCGCGCTGTCCGGCGTGCCCAGGCCGCGCTGCGTCAGCGCGAGCGTCAGGAACAGCTGCTGCGCCATCACGTTGTTGCTGTACTTGTTGATATCGCGGACGACCTCGGCCAAGGGCGGTGACTGCATGGAAAACGCCGGTCGCAGGCCGGCCGGCACCTTGCCCTCCCGGACTTGTCCGCCGAGCTTGCCGCCGATCTCGGCCCAGACACCGCCGATGGCGCGCGCCGCATAGCTCTTTGGATCGGCATAAGCCACCGCCCAGACCCGCTCGCCGCAGGACGACGGATATCCGCCGGCAAATTGGATGCGCGCCGGATTGCTGAAATCCGCCTTCAAGGCCGCCCGCCAGTCACCGCAGTCGCCGCCGGTCAGCCCCACGCTGGCCGGCACCTGCACACCGGCGAGTGCGGGCTCGTACTGCAGCTGGGCGCGGCCAGCGCCATCCGGCATGAAGGTCATCACCACCGACTTGAAGTTCACCAACAGGGCGTCGGGCGCTGCGTTGTAGGGCCGCAGTGGCTCGCCATCGAAGGCGCCAGGGTCCTGCTCCACGGATTCGAACGCGGTCCGGTCCAGCACGATGTCGCCGGTGATCTGCCGGATGCCAAACCCTTGCACCCGGCGCAGCAGCAGCCACAGCCTCTCCACGACCAGCTTCGGGTCGCCCTGCCCCTGCACATACAGGTTGCCCGTCAGCGTGCCGCCTTGCACGGTCCCGTCGACATAGACCGGGGTCGACCAGCTGAAGGCCGGTCCGAGCAGCTCGAGCGCGGCATACGTCGTGACCAGCTTCGCGACCGAAGCCGGATTCATCGGCGCACCCGTGCGATGGCTGACCCGGGGCGCTGCCTTGCCCTCGGCGTCGACCACCAGCACGCTCACCGCGTCCTGCGGAAGCCTGGCTCGCGCCAGCGCCGCCTCCATCGCCGGGGGCAAGTCCTGGGTGGCAGCCCAGGCGCCGGCCTGGGCCAGCACGAGAACGAAGGCGGACAGCGTACGCAGGGTCGAAACCATCCGCGCGATTATCGGGCCCTCGATAATGACGCTTGATCCTGGACGCCCGAATTGAAACTGCTTGCCTTCGACACCAGTACCGAAAATATGTCTGTCGCCGTGGCCAGCGGCGAGCAGCGTTGGCAGCGCTCCGGCCCCGCAGGCCCCTTGGCATCGGCAACCTTGATCCCGATGATCGAGGCCCTGCTGAAACAAGCGGGGTTGGGGCTGGGCGAGCTCGATGCCATCGTGTTCGGTCGCGGTCCGGGGTCCTTCACCGGCTTGCGCACTGCATGCGCCGTGGCGCAGGGGCTCGCTTTCGGCGCTGGCCTGCCGGTGCTGGGCATCGACACGCTGCAGGCCGTGGCGGAGCACGCGCGGGCGCAGGCGGGCTGCACGCAGGTGCTGGCCATTTTGGACGCGAGGATGGATGAGGTCTATGCCGGCGCCTATGAATGGACTGGAGGCCGGTGGGCGCGGTGCGGTGAGTTCAGCCTGGACAAGCCCGAAGCGCTTGCGTTGCCGACGGGCTGGACGCTGGCCGGCAACGCCTTCGAAGCGTATGGCCACCGCTTGCCGCAGGCGCCCAGGGTGGCCGCGGTGCCGGACGCGCCCGCCTTGTTGCGCCTGGCGCCGTTATTGCTGGCAGCCGGTGAAGCCTTGCCCGCGGCGGCTGCACTGCCCCTTTACGTTCGCGATAAAGTGGCGCAAACCACCAACGAGCGGGCTGCCTTGCGGGCCGCTGCGGCCGCATTGCCATGAGCGCTGTTTTCAAACCTTTCGAAGCCGGCTTCGAACCGCTGACCGAAGCCGACGTGGACGGCGTGGTTGCGATCGAGCGGCAGGCCTACGATCATCCCTGGACCAGCGGCAATTTCCTGGACTCGCTCCAGGCCGGGTACCAGGCCCAGATGCTGCTCGCGGGCACCGAAGTGCTCGGCTACTTCGTCGCGATGAAGGGTGTCGACGAAGTCCATCTGCTCAATCTCACCGTGGCACCGCAAGCGCAGGGCCAAGGCTGGGGCCGCGTGATGCTGGATGCGCTGGCGCTGTGGTCCCGCGGCCAGGGCGCGCAGTGGCTCTGGCTCGAGGTGCGCGCGAGCAATGTGCGCGCGCAACAGATCTATGGGCTGTACGGCTACCGCAGGGTCGGCGAGCGCAAGGCCTATTACCCCGACCACCACGGCAAACGCGAAGACGCCGTCGTCATGAGCCTGAAGCTGTGAGCCTGGCACTGGACGAGCGGCGCCAGGCAATGCTGCTGGAAATGGGGATCCGGTCGTTCGGGCAGCCGCGGCATTCGCGATTCACCGAAGAGACCCCTGCGGCGCCTTCAGACAAAGCGAGCGGGCCGGCAGCGAGCGGCGTCGAGCTGATGCAGTGGGACGCGCTGGAGCAGGCGGTGGCGCAGTGCCACGGCTGCGCCCTTTGCAACGGCCGCCGCAATACCGTGTTCGGGGTCGGCGACCGGCAAGCCGACTGGCTGATCGTCGGGGATGCGCCGGGCGAGAACGAAGACCTGCAGGGCGAACCATTCGTCGGCCAGGCAGGCCTGCTGCTGGACAACATGTTGAAGGCGCTCGGATTGAACCGGCGGCAGAAGGTCTACATCGCCAATGTGTTGAAGTGCCGGCCCCCCGCCAACCGGAATCCGGAACTGCAGGAAGTCGCGCAATGCGCGCCCTTCCTGCGGCGCCAGGTGGAACTGCTGCAGCCGCGCATCATCCTGGCAATGGGACGTTTCGCGGTGCTGGCGTTGCTGCAGTCGACCGAACCGATCGGCAAATTGCGCGGAACCGTGCACCGGTTCAACGGCGTGCCGCTGGTGGTGACCTACCACCCGGCATACCTGCTGCGCAACCTTGCCGACAAGGGCAAGGCCTGGGCTGACCTGTGCCTTGCGCTCGAGGTGCTGG
>JAYUHN010000261.1:0-4809 GCA_043766965.1 Ramlibacter sp.
GTATGGGCGTTGTATTCCTCGAAACAGTTCTTGATGTACTCGGTTTCGGCTTCGACCGTGACCCACACGCCCATGCGGATGTCGTACGGTATCGTGCGGCCGTCGGCTTCGAGCGAGGAAATCACTTCCACCATGCCCTTGCGTTCCAGCACACCGCCTTCGCTGATCGGCCGCGTCACGAAAGGAATGTCTTCCACGCTGGCCGGTGGGTACAACAAGCCGTTGCTTGGCACACCCAGACCGGTGGCGTTGGAGACCGCCGTGCTTTCGATGGACGGTTTGGAGCCGTCCAGAAAGCTGTTGAACATCTTCGGGTTCAGGCCGCCACGCTCTGCCTGCTCGGGCGTGAGGCCGTAGTAGCCCCAGACAGTCTCGGGCGTCGATTCGGAGAAGTGCGGCAGCCATTTGTGGCCACGGCCCGCGGCAACGACCGGGAAGCCGCAGGTGCGCGCCCAGTCCACCAGGTCGCAGATCAACGCCGGCTGGTCGCCGAACGCGAGGGAATAGATGACGCCGGCTTCGGCCGCCCTGCGCGCCAGCAGCGGCCCGCAGAACGCATCCGCTTCGACGGTGACGTTGACCACATGCTTGCCGTTGGCGAATGCTTCCAGACAATGGTCGACGGCGGCGATCGGGTTGCCGGTGCATTCCACGATGACGTCGATGGCGGGATGCCGCACCAGCGCCTGCCAGTCTTCGCCGACGTGGGTGGCGCCGGTCTTGATGGCTTCGTCGAGCGACGTTGCGCGCGCAGCCTCCGGTTTCCAGCCGACGCGCGCCAGATTGGCGCGGGCGGCGTCGGGCGACAGGTCCGCAATGCCGACCAGGTGCACGCCCGGCGTGCGCGGGACCTGCGCGAGGTACATCGAGCCGAATTTGCCCGCGCCGATGAGGCCGATGCGCACCGGCTTGCCGTCGGCAGCGCGTTGCTGGAGTTTTGTATAGAGATTCATTCAAGACACCTTGTCATTCCGGGCCTGACCCGGAATCCATCTGGGGCAGGCCACCTTGTTCATTGCTTGGATCCCGGATCAGGTCCGGGATGACAGCACGGCGCCGCGCACGTGTACGGCGCCGCGCTCGTGCACGGCGCCTACGCCGCTTTCTTCATCTCGTCGAACGGAACGCTGCTGGTCTGCAGCGCGCTGGCGGGCAGGCCGTCTTTCCAGGGCAGGTCGACCGGGTAGCTCTTGAGCAGGCAATCGTCAGGCAGCATCTCGATCGGCGCGAAATCACGATGCGCGATGAATTCGGGCCGCTTGAAGCGCCGGATATGGTTGCTCACCGCGCACAGGCTGAGGTAGACGCTGACGCGGTGCCACGGCGACAGGTTGCTGCCCGAGGCATGCACCAGGCAACTGTGGAACAGGATCATCGAACCGGCCGGGCCCTTGGGCGAAACGATGCCGCCGTTCTTGCCGCCGGCGCGGTCCACCAGCTGTCCGATCAACGCGTTGTCGACCGTCCACAGCGGATAGCTGGTTGTGGTGAGGTCGTGCTTCGCGTCGGCCACGCCTTTCTTGTGGCTGCCGGGGATGAACATCAGCGGCCCGTTGAATTCATTCACGTCGTCCAGAAAGATAGCGACGTTCATCGCCCGTTCGGTCGGCATCATGTCGTCGTTGAGCCAGGTGCCGTAGTCCTGGTGCCACTGCCAGACGTCGCCTTCGAAGGCCGCCTTGCCGTTGATCTTGAACTGGTGCATGTAGACCTGTTCGTCGAACAGGTCCATCACCGGCCCGATCATGCGGGGATGGCGCGCCAGCCGCGCGAACGGCTCGCTGACCAGGTGCGCCGCGAAGTTGGTGCGAACCGCATCCTTGCCTTTCTCGCGCACGTTGTAGGCGTCCCTGCGGCTGTACAGGTCGGGCACCGCTGCGGTGAGCGTGCGCGTCTCTTCGGGTGTGAACTGGCCGGGGAAGAACAGGTAGCCCTCGCGGTCGAACTGATCCAGCTGCTGTTTGGTGAGTTTCAGGATGCGTCTCCTTCACGGGTTTTCAGGACATTGGTAAGCCGGCCGGCCAGGTTGTCGCTGGCTTGCCGGCTGTGGGCCTCGATCAATCTTGCGGTCCGCTCGATGTCGCCGGCGGCAATGGCTTTGGCGATGGCCTCGTGTTCGTTCCACACCGTCTCGCGTTGGCGCGACGACTGAAGCACGGCGCCCATCACCCGGCGCAGATGGCTCCAGAGCTGGTGCGCGCTCTGCTCGATCAGCGGATTGCGCGAAGCGGCATAGATCGCGGTGTGAAAAGCGATGTCGGCCTCGATCATGGCCTTGACGTTGCGCCCGCGCGCCGCCTTGCGGCCCTGCTCGATCAGTTTTGGATCGATGCGGAAGCGGTGCGATGCGGCCAGCCGGGCCGCCAGCGCGTCAAGCGCGCCGCGAACCTGGTACACCTTCGTGGTCCAGTCCGCGTCCAGCGGCGCCACCAGCACGCCGCGGCCGGGGGCGTCCAGCACGAAGCCGTCCTTCTTCAGCTGGCGCAGTGCCTGCAGCACCGGTTGCCGCGATACCGCCAAGCGCTCGGCGATGTCTTCCTGCATCAGCCTTTCACCGGGAGCAAGCGAGCCGTCGCTGATCGCGTCGAGCAGGGTGGTGTAGACCTGCTCGACCAGGTCGGGCGCGGCTTCGAGTTTGACGAGCAGGGCAGTCATGGGATGTACTCTGTATACAGAATACATGAATGACGGAAACAAGGCAAGGGGCTGTGCCAAGATGGCCTTCCACGACAGGGGAAGACCAAGATGGCGACACGATGGGACGAGGGCTGGCTGGACAGCATGTACAACAACCGCGAACTGGTGCCGGACTGCGCGGCGCACTTCCGGCGCTGGGCCGCGGACTCGGCTGACGCCATGCGCTCGGAGACCCGCGAGCTGGACCTGCGTTACGGCGGCGGTCCCGGCGAGCACCTCGACGTGTTTGCCACCGACACCCCGCGCGCGCCCGTGCTGTTCTTCATCCATGGCGGTTACTGGCGCTCGTTCGACAAACGCGACCATGCTTTCATCGCGCCTGCTTTCACCAGCAGCGGTGTGTGCGTGGTGATTCCGAATTACGCCCTGGCGCCGGCGGTCACGGTGCCTGAAATCACGATGCAGATGGTGCGCGCGCTGGCGTGGACCTGGCGCAACATCGCGAAGCACGGCGGCGATCCCGCTCGGATCACCGTGGCCGGCCATTCCGCGGGCGGGCACCTGGCGGCGATGATGATGGAGTGCGTCTGGCCTGCATACGCCAAAGACCTGCCGCCAGATCTCGTGAAGAACGCGCTGTCGATCTCGGGGCTGCATGACCTGGAACCGATCATGCACACGCCCTTTCTGAAGAACGTCAATCTGACACCGCAGCAGGTGTTGCAAGCGAGCCCGGCGAAGCTGCCGGCGCCTTTGCATGGCGAGCTTGCGGCGGTCGCGGGCGGCGACGAGAGCAGCGAGTTCCATCGGCAAGCGAAGCTGATCCAGGATGCATGGGGCCGGAAGGCAGTGCCGGTGTGCGAGCTGCTGCCGGGCCTGAATCACTTCAGCGTGCTGGAGGCGCTGGTGCAGCCCGGGCACCGGCTGCATGCGATTGCGATGGAGTTGCTGGCGGCGTGAGGACTGGATCCCGGCTCAAGGCCGGGATGACAAGAATCGGCCGGGATGACAACGACCGGCCGCGATGACAAGACGAGGCGGGGATGACCACAACAGGCGGGGATGCCAGTTGGCTGTCATCCCGGCCGACGAGCCGGGATCCATGTCCCCATGCGACGAGCCGGGATCCATGTCCCGGGCCGGAATCCATGTCCCTGCGCGCACGCCTCACATCAGCAGATGTTCCCCCGCATTGTCCCCGCCCAGGATCACGTAGTTCACCTTGCGGATGTCGAGCAGCTTCCTGCCGCCGGCATAGCTGATCGAGCTCTGCACGTCTTCTTCCATCTCGCGCAACGTGTCGGGTAGCTTGCCCTTGATCGGCTCCAGGATGCGCTTGCCTTCGACGTGCTTGTACTCGCCCTTGTTGAAGTCCGACGCGCTGCCGTAGTACTCCTTGAACAGCTTGCCGTCGACTTCGACGGTCTGCCCCGGCGACTCTTCGTGCCCCGCCAGCATCGAGCCGATCATCACCATGGTCGCGCCGAAGCGCACGCTCTTGGCGATGTCGCCGTGCTCGCGGATGCCGCCGTCGGCGATGATCGGCTTGGTCGCGACGCGGGCGCACCACTTGAGCGCCGATAGCTGCCAGCCGCCGGTACCGAAGCCGGTCTTCATCCGCGTGATGCACACCTTGCCCGGCCCGATGCCGACCTTGGTCGCGTCGGCGCCCCAGTTCTCCAGGTCGATGATCGCCTCCGGCGTGCCGATGTTGCCGGCGATGATGAAGGCGGAAGGCAGCTTGTCGCGCAGGTGGGCGATCATGTTCTTCACGGTATCGGCGTGGCCATGCGCGATGTCGATGGTCACGTACTCGGGCAGCAGGCGCGCCGCGGCCAGCTGGTCGACCGTATCGTGGTCAGCCTTCTTCACGCCTAGCGAGATCGAGGCGAACGCGCCGTTGTCCTTCATGGCCCGGACGAACTTCACGTTGTCCAGGTCGAAGCGGTGCATCACGTAGAAGTAGCCGTTCTGCGCCAGCCAGAGGCAGATCCTTTCGTCCACCACCGTCTTCATGTTGGCGGGCATCACCGGGATGCGGAAGCTGCGCCCGCCCAGTTCGACGCTGGCGTCGCACTCCGAGCGGCTTTCCACGCGGCACTTGCGCGGCAACAGCAGGACGTTGTCGTAGTCGAAGATTTCCATTTGGTTTCGAGTCTACCCGCCCGTCCG
>JAYUHN010000262.1:0-4800 GCA_043766965.1 Ramlibacter sp.
GTCGGCGCCAACCTCAAGAGTCTTTCGGACAAGTTCGAACGCGAGGCGCCCACCCTGTCCGAGGCGCAGCGGACGCAGCGCCAGAAGCAGCTGGTGGACCAGGACCGTGAGTTCCAGCGCAAGCGGCGCGAGTTCCAGGAAGACCTCAACGCCCGCAAGAACGAGGAATTGCAGCAGGTGCTCGAGCGCGCCAACAAGGTGGTCAAGCAGGTGGCCGAGGCCGAAAAATACGACGTGGTGCTGCAGGAAGCGGTTTACATCAATCCCAAGCACGACATCACTGACAAGGTGATCAAGGCGCTGAACGCGGCCAAGTGATGCGGTCAGGCACGCTGTGGCGCTGCGTCTAGCCGCCATCGTCGAAGCGCTTGGCGGGGAGCTGCACGGCGACCCGGCCATGCTGATCGACGGCCTTGCGGCCCTCGAGACCGCCGAGCCCGGCCAGCTGGCCTTCCTGAGCAACCCCCGCTATCAGCCGCAACTGGCCGCCTCCCGGGCGGCCTGTGTCATTGCGGCCCCGGCCATGGGCGCCACGGCGATGGCACGCGGCGCCTGCATCATCACCCCCGATCCCTACCTGTACTTCGCGCGCGTGACGCAGCTATGGAAGCGCCAGGGCAGACCGGCGCCGGGTCCGGCCATCCACCCCAGCGCCGTCGTCGATCCCGCTGCCAGCGTCGATCCGACGGCGCGGATCGGGGCGCTTTGCGTGATCGAGCGCGGCGCGCGGGTCGGCGCGCAGACCGTGCTCAAGGCGCGGGTGACCGTGGGCGAGAACTGCGTGATCGGGGATCGCTGTATCGTCCATTCCGGTGCCGTCATCGGGGCCGACGGCTTCGGCTTCGCGCCTGACGCGGGCGAGTGGGAAAAGATCGAGCAACTCGGCGCGGTGCGCATCGGCAACGACGTCGAAATCGGCGCCAACACCTGCATCGATCGCGGCGCCCTGTCCGATACGGTGATCGAGGACGGGGTCAAACTCGACAACCTGATCCAGATCGGCCATAACGTGCGCGTCGGCAAGCACACGGCGATGGCCGGTTGCGCGGGGGTGGCGGGCAGCGCCACCATCGGCGCGCACTGCACGGTCGGCGGCGGCGCGGTGGTGCTCGGCCATCTGCGGATCGCCGACCATGTCCATATCTCGGCGGCGTCGGTCGTGACCCGATCGATCACCCGGCCCGGCAATTACTCGGGCTTCTTTCCCATCGACGACAATGCGGCCTGGGAAAAGAACGCCGCGACGCTCAAGCAGCTTCACCGCCTGCGCGACCGCCTCAAGGCGCTGGAAAAGAAGTGACAGCCGGCATCCTCACATGATGGACATCCACCAGATCCTCAGGCAACTGCCGCACCGGTACCCGATCCTGCTGGTGGACCGCGTGCTCGCCCTCGAGAAGGGCAAAAGCATCAAGGCGCTGAAAAACGTCACCATCAACGAACCGTTCTTCGCCGGGCACTTCCCGCACCGTCCGGTGATGCCAGGCGTGCTGATGCTGGAAGCGATGGCCCAGACGGCGGCGCTGCTGGCTTTCGACACCATGGGCGCCAAGCCGGACGACAACGCGGTCTACTACTTCGCGGGCATCGATGGCGCCCGCTTCAAGCGGCCGGTCGAGCCGGGTGACCAGCTGGTGATGGACGTGACGCTCGAACGCATGAAGTCCGGCCTCTTCAAGTTCAAGGGGATCAGCCGCGTGGGCCAGGAGATCGCCTGCGAGGCGGCGCTGATGTGCACCATGAGAACGATCGCGTAACGGCTGCCCGGATGGCGTTGATTCATCCCACAGCCCTGGTGGAAGCCGGCGCCGAGATCGACAGCTCCGTGCGCATCGGCGCCTACACCGTGATCGGGCCGCACGTCAGGATTGCGGCGGGCACGACCGTCGGGCCGCATTGCGTGCTGGAAGGCCACACCACCATCGGCCGCGACAACCGCATTTTCCAGTTCAACTCGCTCGGCGCGATCCCGCAGGACAAGAAGTACGCCGGAGAGCCCTGCGAACTGGTGATCGGCGATGGCAACACGATCCGCGAGTTCTGCACCTTCAACATCGGATCCCCCGGTGGCGGCGGCGTCACCCGGGTCGGCGACGACAACTGGCTGATGGCGTACGTGCACCTGGCCCACGACTGCCAGATCGGCAACCACACCATCCTCGTCAACAACGCACAGCTGGCGGGTCACGTGGAAGTGGGCGACTGGGTGATCCTGGGCGGCTTCACCGTGGTGCACCAGTTCGTGCGCGTCGGTGCGCACGGCATGACGGCGCTAAGTTCGGTGCTGCTGGCGGACCAGCCGCCTTTCGTCATGAGCCAGGGCCAGCCGGCCCGGGCCCGCTCGATGAATTTCGAGGGCCTGCGCCGCCGCGGCTTCTCGGTGGAGCGGATCGCCGTGGTCAAGTCCATGCACAAGCTGCTGTACCGCGCCGGGTTGACCCTGGCGCAATCGCAAGCCGCCATCGCCACGCTGGCGGAACAGACGCCGGAAGCGGCGGCGGATGTCCGGATGATGCTGTCTTTCCTGGACAGGGTGTCTGCGGAGCGCGGCATCGTGCGCTGACATGCCGGCGCCCCGCTTTGCGATGGTGGCCGGCGAAGCCTCGGGTGACCTGCTGGCCGGCCTGCTGCTCGATGGACTGAAGGCACGCTGGCCCGGGCTGACGGCGCAGGGCATCGGCGGCCCGCAGATGGCGGCGCGCGGCTTCGACGCCTGGTGGCCGCAGGACAAGCTGGCCGTAAGCGGCTACGTCGAGGTGCTGCGCCACTACCGGGAGATCGTCGGCATTCGCGGGCAACTGAAAGAACGCTTGCTGAAGCAGCCGCCCACGGCCTTCGTCGGCATCGACGCACCCGACTTCAACCTCGATCTCGAAGCGGCGCTCAAGCAGGGCGGTATCCCGACCATCCAGTTCGTCAGTCCGTCGGTCTGGGCCTGGCGGGCCGAGCGGGTGGAAAAGATCCGCCGCTCGGTCGACCACGTGCTGTGCCTCTTTCCGTTCGAGCCCGCGCTGCTGGCGCAGCACGGCATCGCTGCGACCTACGTCGGCCATCCGATCGCATCGCTGATCCCGATGGAGCCGGACCGGGCCGGCGCGCGCCGCGCCCTCGGGCTCGGACCGCAAGACGAGGTTGTCGCCGTCTTGCCGGGCAGTCGCCGCTCCGAAATCCAGTACCTGGCGCGACGGTTTTTCGCGGCAGCGACCCTGATCCGGCAGGCCCGACCGACGGTGCGCTTCGTCACGCCGGCAGCGCCCGGCATGAAGCCCGCCATCGAAGCTGCCGCCCGGTCCGCGGGGCTGGCTACCGGGTTGCAGATCGTCGACGGCCAGTCGCATGCGGCGCTGGCCGCCTGCGACGTCAGCCTGATTGCCAGCGGCACGGCGACGCTGGAGGCAGCGCTGTTCAAGCGACCCATGGTGATCGCCTACAACATGAACTGGCTGTCGTGGCGCCTGATGAAGCCCAAGCATCTGCAGCCCTGGGTGGGCTTGCCGAACATCCTGTGCCGCGATTTCGTGGTGCCGGAACTGGTGCAGGACCAAGCCACCCCCGAAAAACTCTCTGCCGCGGTCTTGGAATGGCTGGCCGCACCTGCGAGAATCAGCGCGGTCCAACAGAGATTCCACACGCTGCACCACGAGTTGCGGCGCGACACCAGGGCGCTTGCCACCGATGCCATCGAAAAAGTCATCCAGAACGCCTGAGCTGACGGGCCGCCCCGGGGTTGCGCAGAAAAAGTTCGCGTGGGACCCCATCGGCCTGATGGCCGGCGTCGATGAAGCGGGACGCGGTCCGCTGGCGGGCCCGGTGGTCGCGGGGGCCGTCATTCTCGACGACAGCAAGCGCATCCGCGGCCTGGCGGACTCGAAAGTACTGACGCCGCTGCAGCGGGACAAGCTGTACGACCTGATCCGCGAAAAATCCCTGTGTTGCGCGATTGGCGAGGCCAGCGTCGAAGAAATCGACACGCTCAACATCTTCCACGCCACCATGCTGGCCATGAAACGTGCTGTCGAAGGCCTGCGGCTGAAGCCGGTCAAGGTGCTGGTGGACGGCAACCGGCTACCGAAATGGGACGTGCTGGCCGAGGCGATCGTCGGCGGCGACGCGAAGGTCAAGTCGATCTCGGCTGCTTCGATCCTGGCCAAGGTCCACCGCGACCGCCTCTGCAAGGTCCTGCACGACGAGTTTCCGCACTACGGTTTTGCCGCACACAAGGGCTACGGCACGCCGGAACACCTGGAAGCCTTGCGCGTGCACGGCGCTTGCCGGCATCACCGCAAATTTTTTGGCCCGGTGGCGGCGACATTCATGACCCCGGACGGCGACATCATCGAGCTCAGGGTGTCGTGACCGCCCCGCCGCAGGTCATCGGCTCGCGCGACAACACGCTGCTGAAGGACCTGCGCCGGCTGGCGCAGGACAGCACGGCTTACCGCAAGCAGGGCCGGGTCTGGCTGGAAGGCGACCATCTGTGCCGCGCCGCGCTCGCCCGTGGCCTGATGCCCGCGATGGCTGTGTTCTCCGAGTCGTGCTGGCCGCAGGCCCGGCCGGAGTGGTCGCATGCGGCCGGAAGAAACATCGTGATCGCCGATGCGCTGTTCGCCGGCCTGAGCGGGCTCGAGTCGCCAGCATCGATGGCATTCGTCGTCGACCTGCCCGCCCCCGCGCGGCTGGACCCCCTGGCGGGCAGCGTGATCCTCGACCGGGTGCAGGACGCGGGCAACGTCGGGGCCATCCTGCGCAGTGCGGGCGCGTTCGGATTTCCCCAGGTGATCGCGCTGCAGGGCACGGCGG
>JAYUHN010000263.1:0-4789 GCA_043766965.1 Ramlibacter sp.
AAGCGGCAGGAATTGATGTCGCGCAGCGCGCGACTGGCGTATCCGGTCCGCGATGGCATCCCGATCCTGCTGGAAGAGCAGGCCCGCACGCTCAGCGACGACGAGCTCGAGCAGATGCCGGCGCGCACGCCGCTGGTCTGACCGCGCCGACGGCGATGGGCTACACGGTCCTGATCCCGGCTCGGCTGGCCTCCAGCCGCCTTCCCGACAAGCCGCTGGCCGACATCGCGGGCAAGCCGATGGTGGTGCGGGTGGCCGAACGCGCCGCGCAATCGCATGCTTCCCGGGTCGTGGTCGCGGCGGACGCGGTGGCGATCGTCGACGCATGCCGCGCCCATGGCGTGGAAGCGGTGCTGACCCGCTGCGACCATGCCAGCGGCAGCGACCGCCTGGCCGAAGCCAGCACGCTGCTGCGCCTGCCGGCGCAGGAGACGGTCGTGAACGTGCAGGGCGACGAGCCGCTGATTTCTCCCTCGTTGATCGACGCCGTCGCCTCGCTGCTCGGGCGGCACCCGGCGGCCAGCATGAGCACCGCCGCGCACGCCATCGACAGCCTGGCCGATTTCCTCAACCCGAATGTCGTGAAGGCGGTGCTCGACGCCGACGGCATGGCGCTTTATTTCAGCCGCGCGCCGATCCCGTGGTGGCGCGACGGCTTCGATGGCGGCATCTCGCAACTGCCCGATCCGGCGCCGCTGCGCCACATCGGAATCTATGGTTACCGGGTCTCGTTCCTGCAGCAGTTTCCGAAACTCGCGCAAGCGCCGGTCGAAGTGTGCGAGGCGCTCGAGCAATTGCGCGCGCTCTGGCACGGGCACCGGATCGCAGTGCACGTGACCGATGAAGCGCCTGGCCCGGGGGTCGATACACCGGCCGATCTGGAGCGCGTGCGCCGGCTCTTTTAAGGGTCTTCCCGCCCCTGTAGCGGCATGGCTCACGCAGTTCTGCGTGCTATCCTTTGCTGTCACTGCGCGTGGCGCGCGACGTTCCCCCAGAGCTGCCAGACCCACACCATCCGGAGGACATCCATCCATGAGGCTGATCTTGTTGGGAGCCCCCGGCGCCGGCAAAGGCACGCAGGCGACTTTCGTCTGCCGGAAGTACGGCATCCCGCAAATCTCCACCGGCGACATGCTGCGCGCCGCCGTCAAGGCCGGCACGCCGCTCGGGGTGGCAGCCAGGAAGGTGATGGATTCCGGTGCACTGGTGGGTGACGACATCATCATCGGACTGGTCAAGGAAAGGCTGGCGCAGCCGGACTGCGAGCGAGGCTTCCTGTTCGACGGCTTTCCGCGCACCATCCCGCAGGCCGATGCGATGAAGGCGGCCGGGGTCAAGCTCGATCACGTGCTCGAAATCGACGTTCCGTTCGAGGCGATCATCGAGCGCATGAGCGGCCGCCGCTCCCATACCGCGTCGGGCCGTACCTACCACCTGCGCTTCAATCCGCCCAGATCGGAGGGCAAGGACGACGTCACCGGCGAGCCGCTGATCCAGCGCGACGACGACAAGGAAGAAACGGTGAAGAAGCGGCTCGAGGTGTATGCCGCGCAGACGCGGCCACTGGTCGATTACTACGCCGACTGGGGCAGGCGCGATCCGTCCGGCGCCCCGCGCTATCACCGCGTCAGCGGCACCGGCAGCGTCGAGGAAATCACCCAGCGGGTGTTGAAAGCGCTTTCCAGCTAGCTGCGGCGCTGCGCCGCCGCCGCCATCAACTCCAGCTGCAGCGCGATTCGCGCTGTGACCGGCAACACGCCTTGCGCCAGCTGTTCGGGGTCGGCATGCGGCACCGCACGCGGCCCGCCGCGCAACGCGTGGCCCGCTCCATCCGCCTTCCCGGCAGCACGTTTGCAGGGTTTGCTTGCAAACTTTTCCAAACTGGTTAAAAATACAGCTACTGGTTATTAAGACAGTGACCATTCTCCAGGAGTCGCCACCATGATCGAAGCGCCGAAACTCACCGCCCGCCAGCAGCAGATCCTGGACCTGATCCAGAGCGCGATTGCGCGCACGGGCGCCCCACCCACCCGGGCCGAGATCGCGGCCGAACTGGGGTTCAAGTCGGCCAACGCAGCCGAAGAACACCTGCAGGCGCTGGCGCGCAAGGGCGTCATCGAACTGGTCAGCGGCACCTCGCGCGGCATCCGCCTGCATAGCGAAACCCTGCGCTCGATCCACGAATCGAGGAACAAACAGTTTTCGCTGCCACTGCAAGGCCTCGCCCAGCTGGCGCTGCCGCTGATCGGGCGGGTCGCGGCCGGCTCGCCGATCCTGGCGCAGGAGCATGTCGACCAGACCTATTACGTCGAGAACAGCCTGTTCCAGCGGCGCCCGGATTACCTGCTCAAGGTCCGCGGCATGTCCATGCGCGACGCCGGCATCATGGACGGCGACCTACTGGCGGTGCAGGCCACCAAGGAAGCGAAGAACGGCCAGATCATCGTGGCGCGGCTCGGCGACGATGTCACCGTCAAGCGCTTCCGGCGCAACAAGCACCTGATCGAGTTGCACGCCGAAAACCCCGACTACCAGACCATCATCGTCGAGCCTGGCGAGCCGTTCGAGATCGAGGGCCTCGCCGTCGGCCTGATCCGCAACACCATGCTCATGTAGCGCAGGAGCAGTCCATGGCAATCACTTTCCTGAGCTTCAGCGGCCTGCTGGCGCCGTTCCGGCAACTGGTCGGCTGGCTGGCGGCAGCGCCACCGCGCGAAGCCGCGCGGGTCCGTACTGCAATCGCTGTCAATCCAGGTGCCGCGCTGCGGCGTCGTCACCGGCCAAGGATGCGAACCGCGTCGGCTGGCGCCGCGCGCACAGCCTCCCTGCCCCCTCGCCGGCCGCTGCGGGTGCTGCGGGTGGTGGACACGTGCCACGCGCCCAGCGCCGCCGGGCGGATGATGATTTCCGGCCGGATGGCTGACGTCTGCGCCGAGCTCGAGCGGCTCGCGGCGCACGAGGCAGCGGCAACCGGGCGAGCCTAGCTTCCGGCGCCCATCAGGTACTCGCTCTTGCCCAGTTCGACGCCGTTGTGGCGCAGGATCGCGTACGCAGTCGTGATGTGGAAGAACATGTTGGGCAGCGCCCAGTTCAGGAGGTAGGCCTCGCCCTTCATCGTGCGCGTTGTTTCCCGCCCGACGGGGAATGTGATGTCCTTGTTTTCGCAGCCATCGACCTTGGCACGCGGCACGCTGTCCAGGTAGTCGATCGTCTTTCGGATGCGCTCTTTCAGTTCGGCGAAGCTGGTCTCGGTGTCTTCGAATTTTGGCGCCTCCACGCCGGACAGGCGCGCCAACCCGTTCTTGGTGGCGTCGCAGGCGATCTGCACCTGCTTGCGGAACGGCAGCATGTCGGGCGCCAGGCGGCAGTCGGTCAGCACCAGCGGGTCGAATTTCCTGGCCTCGGCATGGGCCTGGGCCCGGTCCAGGAAATGGCTCAGATTGCCCAGCATGTGCTTGAAAACCGGCACGCTCGCCGAGTACATTGAAATCGTCATTGAAGGCTCCTGGGGGGTCTGCTCGAAGACCGCAATGCTAGCGGCTTCCGGCCTGCTGCCTTTTTCGCGCCCGGCGCTCAGGGCACAATTGGCGCATGAACGTTGTGATCCTCGATGACTATCAGGACGCGGTCCGCAAACTGCAGTGTGCGACCAAGCTGGAGGCGTATCCGGCCAAGGTGTACACCAACACGGTCAAGGGCATCGGCCAGCTGTCGGTGCGGCTGCGCGACGCCGAGATCATCGTGCTGATCCGCGAGCGCACCCACATCACGCGCCAGCTGGTCGAAAAGCTGCCCCGGCTCAAGCTGGTCGCGCAGACCGGCCGCGTCGGCAGCCATGTCGATCTCGAAGCCTGCTCAGAACGCGGCATCGCGGTCGCCGAGGGCGTTGGCTCGCCGGTGGCGCCGGCCGAATTGACGTGGGCTCTGATCATGGCGGCGATGCGCCGGTTGCCGCAGTACATCTCCACCCTCAAGCACGGCGGCTGGCAGCAGTCCGGCATGAAGTCGGCGTCGATGCCGGCCAACTTCGGCCTTGGCATGGTGCTCAAGGGCAAGACGCTGGGGATCTGGGGCTATGGCAAGATCGGCCAGCTGGTCGCGGGGTACGGCAGGGCCTTCGGCATGAAGGTGCTGGTCTGGGGCCGGCAGGCGGCGCGGGAAAAAGCCGCGGCCGATGGCTACCAGACGGCGGCGAGCTGCGAGGATTTGTTCGCGCAGAGCGACGTGCTGAGCCTGCACCTGCGGCTGAACGAGGAAACCACCGGCATCGTCACGCTGGAGGATCTCGGACGGATGAAGCCGACCGCGCTGCTGGTCAACACGTCGCGCGCCGAACTGATCACCCCCGAGGCGTTGATCGCGGCGCTCAATCGCGGCCGCCCCGGCATGGCAGCCATCGACGTCTTCGAGAGCGAGCCGATCCTGCAGGGCCACGCATTGCTGCGGCTGGAGAACTGCATCTGCACGCCGCATATCGGCTACGTCGAGTTGGATAGCTACGAGCTTTACTTCGGCGCCGCGTTCGACAACGTCGTCAACTTCATTCGCGGCACCCCGACCAACATCGTCAATCCTGGAGCACTCCAGGTGCGGCGCTGATCCGGCGCGCGGCGGGATGCATGAGCGCGAGTGCGAGCCCGGCGGGCGCCGTTGCCCGCACCTCGATGCCCGCGGTGATGTGGGCGCTGCTGGCTGGAAATTTCGTCATCGGCACCGGCGTCATGATCGTGCCGGCCACCCTCAACGACTTGAGCAGCTCGCTCCAGGTGTCGGTCGCCACCGCCGGCCA
>JAYUHN010000264.1:0-1732 GCA_043766965.1 Ramlibacter sp.
GTGTCGGTCGTGCTGGCCGAGACGCTGGGGTCCTGCGGCGCGGCTTATGCGTGCCCGGAGGGCCACCGACCGGTCGGCCTGGACATCAACGCAAACCACATCAAGGGCGCGACCTCCGGCTGGGTCACAGGCATCACGCGGCCGGTGCACATCGGCCGCACCACGCAGGTGTGGCAGATCGACATGACCAACGACGCCGGCGAGTTGACCTGCGTCTCGCGCATCACGCTCGCGATCCTGGCCCCGCGTTAGTCGACATGGATCCGGCTCAAACCTGCCCCGGACCAGATCCGGGGGCCGGGATGACATGTCATGCCGGACCTGATCCGGCATCCATCCCATCGTCTTCGCCACGGGCCAGTCGTTCGCTTTTCCAATAGACGTCATCGCCGCCGTCGACGCGGTTCAGCACGCGGGCCAGCACGAACAGCAGGTCCGACAGCCGGTTGAGATATTGCCGCGGCGCATCCTTCACCGCTTCGGCCGCGCCCAGCGCCACCACTGCGCGCTCCGCCCGCCGCGCCACGGTGCGACAAACATGCGCTTGCGACGCGGCGCGGGTCCCCGCCGGTAGGATGAACTCCTGCAATCGCGGCAGCTCGCCGTTGTGATGCTCGAGGGCCTGGTCCAGCGCCAGCAGCGCGGCCGGCTTGAGCAGTTCGTAGCCCGGAATGGAGAGCTCGCCGCCGAGGTTGAACAGCTGGTGCTGCACCTCGACCAGCAGCTCGCGCACGTCGGGCGCCATGGTTTCGCACAGCAGCAGGCCGATGTGCGAATTGAGCTCGTCCACATCGCCCATTGCGTGCACCCGAAGGCTGTCCTTGGAGAGCCGGGTGTTGTCACCCAGGCCGGTGGTCCCGTTGTCACCGGTGCGGGTCGCGATCTGCGTCAAGCGCTTGCCCATGAAACCCTTTCTGGCTGTGCTGGGACGATTGTGCGGCAGCAAGTCATCTCTGCGGTTCGCAGGGTGCGGCCTGTCCTACAACTTTTGTCGATGCCGGCCAGCTTTTTCCGGGTGCCGGGACCCGCACGATCGAATTTGTCGATTGTTCGCAAGGAGCTTCCATGAATGCCTTATCCAGAATCACTCCCCTCGCCGCAGCGCTCCTGCTGCTGGCAATGACGCTGCCGGCGCAGGCGCAACGGGACCGCTCGGTGGCTCCGGCCCCACCGACGCGGGCCCCGGTGATGAACGCACAACCGGCGCCCGGCTCGACCTCGACGGCCGCGCCCGGCCTGAACTCGCAGTTTCCGGCCGGCCTGCCGTCACCGTCTCCGTTCCCGGCCGGCATGCCGTCCATCGCAAGCCCCACGCTGACCTTGCCCGGGACCCCCGCGGCGACAGCAGGCACGGTGCCGGCCACGACTGGCAACGGGACCACGGCCGCCGTCCCGATGATCACCCCACCGGGCGATGGCACCGTCTTCATGCCGGCCTCCAGCATCGGTGCCACAGCCGCCGGTGCGCGCAACGCTGCAGCCTACGGCGCGGCGGCAGGGACCAACGCCACGATGGGCGCGGGCGGCGGCGGCCCCTCGACCGCGCAATCCGTGCCCTCGGGCCGCGGTCCGTACACCGCCCTGCAGCTGGCCGAGTCGTTCCAGCGGGCCGACGCCAATCGCGATGGCGAACTGACCCGGGCGGAATTCCAGCACCTGACGATCGTTCCGGCGTCGTTCGAGGAAATGGACCGCAACCGGGACGGCGTGATTTCGCGCTCCGAATACGAGG
>JAYUHN010000265.1:0-1723 GCA_043766965.1 Ramlibacter sp.
CAACTCTCACCGGCTTTGCGCGGTTTTCGTGACCGGCTGCTGCGCGCCCTGCCCGAGGCCGCGCTGCTGTCCACCTGTAACCGCACCGAGCTGTATGTGGCGGCCGACCCAGCCCAGGTGCAGGCCCTGGTCAGCCCGGCCATCGACTGGCTGGCGGCGCAAGGTGGTGTGAGTGGCGACCAATTGCGCCAGCACAGCTATGTGCTGGAAGAGCAGGCGGCGGCCCGCCATGCCTTCCGTGTCGCCTCGGGGCTGGATTCGATGGTGCTGGGCGAGCCGCAGATCCTGGGCCAGATGAAGCAGGCGGTGCGCGAGGCCGACGCCGCCGGCACCCTGGGCACCACCTTGCACCAGTTGTTCCAGCGCTCGTTCGCGGTGGCCAAGGACGTGCGCACCTCCACCGAGATCGGCGCGCACTCGATCAGCATGGCCGCTGCGTCGGTGCGCCTGGCCGCGCAACTGTTCGAAGACCTGCAAGACATCCATGTGCTGTTTGTCGGCGCCGGCGAGATGATCGAGCTGGTGGCCACCCATTTCGCGGCGCGTGCGCCCAAATCGATGGCGGTTGCCAATCGCACGCTTGAGCGCGGTGAAAAGCTGGCCGGCCGCTTCGGTGGCCAGGCCCTGCGCCTGGCCGATTTGCCGCAGCGCCTGCATGAGTTCGACGCCATCGTCTCTTGCACCGCCAGCACGCTGCCGATCATCGGCCTGGGCGCCGTCAAAAGTGCGCTGAAGGCACGCCGCCACCGGCCGATGTTCATGGTCGATCTGGCCGTGCCGCGCGATATCGAGCCCGAGGTGGCCACGCTGTCCGATGTCTACCTCTACACGGTGGATGATTTGTCGGCGGTGGTGCAGTCGGCCGGCGAGCCTTCTTCGTTGATGAAGTGCAGCGGCACCTTCTTCGTGACCTTGGTGGTCGCATCGACGCGCTGAAAGTCGATGTGCAGCACGATCGGGCGGAAGGGGTGCATCTGGTAGTCACGCAGCAGGACCTTTTCGGTCTTGCCGGCGAGTTCCATGTCGAGCACGGACGCGTGGAACGCTTCCTTCTTCAGTGCGAAGAAAAGGGCGTTGTGATCGAGCTCGATCTTGGCGGGAGTACCCGCGCCGTAAACGATGCCCGGGACCTTTTGCGTCAGTCGCAGGCGGCGGCTCGCTCCGGTCCCCTGCAACGTACGCTCGAATGCGACGAATTTCATGTTGACTCCAAATGATGAGAAGCCCCGCGACCAGGTGCTTCAGTGCTTCAAAAAGCAAGGCCTTGCGACCTTGTTGAACATCCGACTTGTCGGCCGGACGCTTGGTTCGACGCTCAGAAATTGCTGTTCTGCTCGGCGAACAAAGAAGTGACCGATTCGCCGTCGGAAATGCGACGGATCGTTTCGGCAAACAGGAACGACACCGACAGCTGGCGCACTTTCGCGCACACCTTGGCGGCCTCGGTCATCGGAATGGTGTTGGTGATCACGACCTCGTCGAGCATCGACGCCTGGATGCGTTCGATCGCCGGGCCGGAGAACACCGCATGGGTGCAGTAGGCGTAGACGGATTTGGCGCCGCGCTCCTTCAGCACCGTAGCCGCTTTGACCAGCGTGCCGGCGGTGTCGATCATGTCGTCCATCACCACGCAGTTGCGCCCGTCGATCTCGCCGATGACGTTCATCACCTCGGACACATTGGCCTTCGGGCGGCGCTTGTCGATGATCGCCAGGTCGCAGTT